>DASVTG010000107.1:0-4344 GCA_036387695.1 Hymenobacter sp.
CCGGGCACGGCCGCGCTACTTTCCGGCCTGTGACCCTCCCGAAACCGCGCTATACCTTGCCACCGTTCATTTCAGCGGCTTGGTTCGGTCAACCGTCGATGCGCCTTCCCGAGCCGCCGATTTTCGGAAGCTCGCGAAAAAGCCTGAATACAACTTTGCAACGCTGCTGCTTCCAAAGCATACGCCGCCCCCAAAACGCCTGCTTTTTCCCGTTTTTGGCCTATCTTAACCGTCGATGAAAAGTATCTGGTTGACTTTGCTTGTTGGGGCCCGGCGGGGCTTGGGTTTGATGCTGCTAGTGCTGCTGCCATTGGCGGTTTCGGCCACGCACATTGTAGGCGGCGAGCTGGACTTGCAGCACCGCGGCGGCAGCAACTACACGCTGACGCTCAACTTGTATTTCGACGCCATCAACGGCGACCCCGGCGCCCTCGACCCGCAGATGACGGCCGGCATATTCGACAAAACCACCAACCGGCGCATGGCCGACGTGCTGCTGCCCCTCACCGGCAACACCTTCGTCAATTACACCAATCCGGCTTGCGCGGTGGGCTCGCTCAGCACCCGCAAGCTGGTGTACAGCGCGGGCATTGCGCTGGCCCCGGGCACCTACACCAACGCGGCGGGCTACTACGTGGCCGTGGAGCGCTGCTGCCGCAACAACACCATCAGCAACATTCGCAGCCCCAACGCGGCGGCCCAAACGTTCTACCTGGAATTTCCGGCCGTGGTGCGCAGCGGCGTGGCCTTCATCGACTCGACGCCGCGGATTTTCCCGCCCCTGGGCGACTACGCCTGCCGGGGCGAGCTGTTTTACTACGATTTCGGCGGCCAGGACCCCGACGGGGACTCGCTGCGCTACGACATGGTGACGCCCCTCAACGGGCACACCACCTCGCTCGTGCCGGCCCTGCCCCAGGCCGGCTCGGCGCCCTACACCACGGTGGCGTGGAACCCAGGCCTGGGGGCTGACAACCAGATTCCCGGCAGCCCGGCCCTGGGCATCGACGCGCGCACCGGGCGCCTCACCGTGCGCCCCAGCAACCTGGGCTTGTTCGTGTTCGGGGTGCGCTGCTCGGAATACCGCAAGGGCGTGAAGATTGGCGAAACGCGCCGCGACTTTCAGCTTTCCGTGCTCAATTGCCCCACCAACGTGGCCCCGCAGCTGCAAGTCCGGGCCACGGGCAGCGCCGCCGTCTTCCGGCCCGGCCGCGACACGCTGCGCCTGGTGCCCGGCGGCAACCGCTGCCTCACCATCCGCTACACCGACCCCGACCGCAACTCGGTGCTCACCATGAGCAGCCAGCCGGTCAACTTCACCACCCCGGCCCCGCTGTTCACCACCGTGCGCACCGGCACGGTGCGCGCCGCCGGCCAGCCCGATACGCTCACCGCCACCCTGTGCTTTCCGGAGTGCACCGACACGCAAGGCAAGGTGTATTTGCTCGACGTCATCGTGGCCGACAACGGCTGCAGCCTGCCCCGGCGCGACACCGTGCGGGTGGCCTTCACCGCCGTGCCGTCGCCCAACGAAGCCCCCGTCCTCACCAGCAGCTTCCCGGCGGCGCCCACGGACCCGGCCGCCGCGCCCACGGTCATTCGCGTGCCCTTGGGCAGCCGGTACACGGCCACCCTCACGGGCACCGACGCCGACCGGCACGCCTTGGCCCTGTCGGGTACCGGCGCGGGGTTTGACCTGGCCGCCGCGGGCATGAGATTCACGGCGCAAAACGGCAGCGGCCTGGCCACCGGCGAGTTTACTTGGGAAGCCTCCTGCGCCACCGTGGCGGCCACGCCCCCCGACGGCCTGCTCGTCCGGTTTCGGCTGGCCGAGTCTGGCCCCTGCGTGCCCCGAACGCAGGAGCGGGCCATTCGCTTCGAAATCATCCCGGTAGAAGACGCTGCAAACTTCCGCCGGCCCAACGTCATCACGCCGAACGGCGACGGCAAAAACGACTTTTTTGCCCTGCCCGATTTGCCGAATGATTTCTGCGACCGTCGCTTTGCCGGCGTCAGGATATACACGCGCTGGGGCCAGCAAGTCTACCAGTCGGGCGACCGCAGCTTCCGCTGGGGCGGGGCGGGCGCGGGCGGCCTCTACTACTACCTGGTCACCTACACCGACGGCCGCAAGTTCAAAGGCTGGCTGGAGGTGATTCGCTAACGGAACGGGTACCCGTTCCGTTAGCGGCTGCCCACTTTGTCGAGCACCGCCACTACGTCTTTGGTCGACACTTTCTGGCCGGTTTCGGCGGCGCGGTAGATGGCCTGAAGCAGCTGGATGTCGCGCAGGCCCATTTCGCCGGGCACGCGGGTGGGCTTGTTATTAAGCACGCAGTCGGCGAAGTCGTCCATCTGGCGGGCTTGCTGCGGCACGTTCTGCAGGTTCATGGGGCCTTTGCTGGTGCGCCCTTCCAGGCCGCCGTAGCCGAAGGCGGGCTGCAATTCCATCCAGCCGTTGGCGGCTTCGGCGCGCAGGCGGCTGTTCAGGTTTTCGGCGTAGCTGGTGCGGCAGTCGGCTACGGAGCCGTCGGCGAATTGCATCTGCCAGTTCACGCCGGCTTCCACTTCCTTGAATAAGACGGGGTCGGTTTTGGGCGTGAACTTGGCCGTGACCGATACCGGGATTTGGCCTTTGGTGTACACCACGCCCTGCACGCAGTAAATGCCCATGTCCATGAGCGGGCCGCCGCCGGCCAGCTCCTTGTCCACGCGCCAGGGCGTGTCGTTGCCAAAGCGGAAGCCGTTGTCGGCAATCAGCCGTTTGATGGGGCCGTACACTTGTTGCTGGCCCAGGCGCATCATTTCGCGGTGGTGGGGCTCGAAGTGCAGGCGGTAGCCGATGCTGAACTTCTTGCCGGCCTTTTTCATGGCCGCAATCATGCGCTGGCAGTCGGCCGCCGACACGGCCATGGGCTTCTCGCAGATGACGTGCTTGCCGGCCCGCGCGGCGCGCTCCACGTACTCGGCGTGCAGCCCCACCGGCAGCACAATGTACACGATGTCGATGGCCGGGTTGTCAATAATGCGGTCGAAGGTTTTGTAGTCGTAGACGTTCTGGTCGGGAATTTTGTACTGTTGCTTCCACTGCGCGGCCTTGGCCGGCGTGCCGGTCACGATGCCGGCCAGCTTGCACAGCTTGGTTTCCTGCAAGGCCGGCGCCAGCTGGCCCGTGCTGTACTTGCCCAAGCCCACCAACGCCACGCCCAGCTGTTTGCCGGCCTGCCAGGCCTCGGCGCTGGCCGCGCCGTAGCCGCGCTCGGCCAGCCAGGCCAAGGGCCGGGCCAGAGCCGTGGTGCCGGCCACAGTAGCGCCCAGGCCGAGCGATAAAGTGCGGACAAATTCCCGGCGGGAAGACAGCAAGAGCGAGTCGGTGGTTTTCATAGTGGTAGCCGAAGACGATTAGGGGGTACTGCATTATTCAGCAGTAGGTTGCGCAGTCGTTGACGAGGCGAGGCCGCAGAGCAGCCGCACCCAATTCTGGCCCAAGAGGGGCCTGGCTGTTTACGAGAAACCGGCATTTGGGATATTCCGTGCGCCGGAACCTGCCGTGGCCGCCTCCCCGGCCACGCTCATCAGGCCGCGCTGGCGGGGAGCACGGGGCCCGCTCAGCGCGCGTCGTTGATTTCCAGCCAGTGGCCGTCCGGGTCCTGCAAATAAATCTGCTGCACGCCGTCGGCGCGGAGGGTGCGTTGTTTGCTTTTTCCTTCCAGGTTGCTGTAGGCCGCGCCTTCCTTGTTGAGGTGCGCCAGGAAATCACTGAACGAAGCCACCCGCAGGCACAGGTGGTTGTCCTTCACGTTCGAGGGCGGGCAGCCGTGCTGAATGACGTGCAGCTGCAAGCCGGCCCCGAGGCTAAACCAGGCGTGCAGCCCATCGTTGAATGGGTTGGGAATTTCTTCCAGCTGGAGCACCGTGTGGTAAAAAGTTTTGCTCCGCGCCAGCTCCTGCACGCACACCGCGGCGTGCTGAAAAGTGGGAGACGCGCTTGAACTGGTTTGGCCCAGCACGGGGCGAACGCCGGCCCAGCCGCCAAGCAGCAAGAGAAATAGCCCAAACTTCATAAACGGCAGCTGAATAAGTGAGACAAGCAACCACGGGGAGTGGCCGCTGCCAAGTTAGCACTGCCGTTCCACCCGGCAGTGCTGCGGCCAGGTAAGCAGGACGACCCGGCCGAAAGGCCCTTTTCCGGATGGGGCCTTGTTGCCTAACTACTTGCTTACGGCCAAGTAGACTTGTTCCTAACCTAAGAAAAACATAAAACAACGTCATGCTGAGCTTGCCGAAGCATCTCGCGTGCAGCAGTAACTCAATCGTTTCGTTCAACGAGGCGAGCGAGATGCT
>DASVTG010000108.1:0-7289 GCA_036387695.1 Hymenobacter sp.
CTATCTGGGCGCTTGGCTCGCAGCCAGAAAGCAACGCAACGCAACACGTTAATAGCTACACTGAAAGTTCTGCTACGTCCGTGCTACTCCGTACTAAAAATGCTAAACGAGCCGTAATCATAGCGAATCTTCCCGGCCCGGTCGCTGTTTACCTTCGTACCCTATCCCTGAATACCGAAAGACTACTTTCTTGCTCTTACCCCAACATTTCGAACAAAAGATTGGCTTCAGCACCCTGCGCGAGCAGCTCGAAGCCAACTGCCTCTCGGCCCTGGGCCGGCAGTACGTGGCGCGCATGGAGTTCCAAACCAAGCACGAGCCCCTGCTGAAGCTGCTGCAACAGGCCGACGAGTTTGCCTACTTGCTGCGCGCCGGCTCCGATTTTCCCGCCTCGCACTACCACGACGCCAAGGCCCACCTCAAGCGCGCTGCTTTGCCGGGCGCCTACCTCGACGTGGACGCCTTTTTTGAGGTGAAGATGAGCCTGCGCACCATCCGGCAGGCCCTTAGCTTCTTCACCGACGCGCCCGAGGGCCTTTACCCCACGCTGCGACTGCTGGGCATCGGCATCCAGGTCGACCGCAATTTGCTGGCTGCCCTGGACCGCGTGGTGGACGACGAAGGCCAGGTACGCGACGACGCATCGCCGCTGCTCCGCCAGATTCGGCAGGAGCTGATTGCCCGGCAGGGCCAGCTGCGCAAGCAGATTGCCGGCATCCTGCGCCACGCCAAAACCGAGGGCTGGATTCCCGGCGACGCCGAGCCCACCATTCGGGGCGGCCGGCTGGTGCTGCCCGTCATTGCTGAGCACAAGCGCAAGGTGAAGGGCCTGATTCACGACGAGTCGGCCTCGGGCCAGACGGTGTACATCGAGCCGGAAGCCGTTTTTGAGCTCAACAACGACATCAAGGACCTCGACAATGCCTATCACCGCGAGCTGATACGCATCCTCACGGCCCTGACGGACCAGCTGCGTCCGCACATTCCGGACCTGCGCAAGGCCTATTCCTACCTGGGCCTGATTGACTTTATCCGGGCGAAAGCAAGATTGGCCGTCACGCTCGACTGCCGCCTGCCGGTGCTGCACAACAAGCCCATGCTGAAGTGGGAAAAGGTGCGCCACCCGCTGCTGCAGCTGGCCTTTGCCCAGCACAAGCGCGAAAATGGCGACGCCCGCGAAGTGGTGCCCTTGGACCTGGAATTGAACGCCGAGCAGCGCATTTTGGTCATTTCCGGCCCCAACGCCGGCGGCAAATCGGTGAGCCTGAAAACGGTGGGCCTCGTGCAGTTCATGCTGCAAATGGGCCTGCTCATTCCTTGTGCCGACAATTCCGAA
This sequence comes from Hymenobacter sp., assembly GCA_036387695.1. Taxonomy (GTDB): domain Bacteria; phylum Bacteroidota; class Bacteroidia; order Cytophagales; family Hymenobacteraceae; genus Hymenobacter. Next base: position 1,337 of record DASVTG010000108.1, read on the forward strand.
GCCGGCGTGTTTGAGGACATCTTCCTCGATATTGGCGACGAGCAAAGCCTGGAAAACGACCTCTCGACCTACTCTTCGCACCTCATGGCCATGAAGCAGTTCATGCTGCTGGCTGGTAAGAAGAGCCTCGTGCTGATTGACGAATTTGGCACCGGCACCGAGCCCAGCCTGGGCGGCGCCATTGCCGAGGCCGTGCTCGACCAGCTGAACAATTCCCGCGTGTTCGGCGTCATCACCACGCACTACACCAACCTGAAGAACTTCGCCGAGCGTACGCCGCACCTCATCAACGGCGCCATGCGCTACGACCCCGAGCGGCTGCAGCCCCTGTACCGGCTGGAGGTAGGCAAGCCGGGCTCGTCGTTCGCCATCGAAATTGCCCGCAAAATTGGCCTTCCCAAAGAAGTGGTAGAGCGCGCTTCGCAACTGGTTGGCAAAGACAAAATCCGCTACGACCGCCTGCTCGAAGGCCTCGAGAAGGAGAAAACCGAGCTGGAGAACAAAACCGCTGAGGCCGCCAAAGCCGAAAAGCGCCTCAAGCGCGCCGCGCAGGAGTACACCGACCTCAAGCAGCACCTCGAAGACACCCGCCTCGAAACGCTGCGCACCGCCAAGCAGCAAGCCAAGGCCTTGCTGGTGAACACCAACCAGCAGATTGAGGCCACCATCGGTGAAATTCGGCGGGGCCAGGCCGACAAGGAAATCAACAAGGCCGCCCGCGAGAAGCTCGACACCTTCGTGCGCACCGAGCTGCAGATTGAGCCGCCCAAGCCCAAAGCCACCCGCGAGCGCGCCGAAGCCGGCGCCCTGCAGCCCGGCGACAAAGTGGCCCTGTTTGGCCAGGAAGGCCACGGCGAGGTAGTGAGCGTGAAAGGCAAAACTGCCGAGGTCATGTTCGGCGGCATGAAAACGCTGACCAAGCTCAACCAGCTTGAAAAGCTGGGCCGGGCCGAAATCCGCGAGCGGGAGCAGGCCGCCAAAGCCCGGGCCGGTAAGCTCGGCGGCGGCGGCTCGGGCGGCGGCAACGGCGTGAACATCACCGACCGCATGGCCGGCTTCAGCCCCACGCTGGACCTGCGCGGCGAGCGCGCCGAGGACGCCCTCACCAAAACCATGAGCTTCGTGGACGACGCCGTGATGCTGGGCATGCCCGAAATCAAGTTCCTGCACGGCCGCGGCAACGGCGTGCTCCGCCAGGTGGTGCGCGACTACCTGCGCTCGCAGCGCGCCGTGGCCAGCGTGGCCGACGAGCACGCTGACCGCGGCGGGGACGGCGTAACCATTGCGGTACTAAAATAGGGAGATATTGCTCCGAAAATCAATTCTGAATAGTCCCATGATTTCAAGCGAGCCCGGGTCTGAACAAGGCCTGGGCTCGCTTTTTTTGAGGTTTTTTGCTTGATGAACCGACGTAAGCCCTGCGTTGAAAAAGTCTGGGATAATCAAAACTCACCTGGTGCGCGCTGACGCGGCTTGGTAGGTTTGCCTAACTTCATCGGGGGGCCGCAGTGGCGACCCCGGCGCAGCATCCCAACCTTCAACCTTTACCCCCAATGAACCCGCACACCACTAGCCAGCCCGTTGCTCAACAAACCTCCTCGGCCTTCATTGCTGCTTCCTGGGTAGCCTTGCTGGCCGGCTTGGCCGCCTTTATTATTGGCTTGTGGAACGCCGCCATGCCGCTGAACGAGAAAGGCTACTATTTCACGGTGCTCATGTACGGCTTGTTTTCGGCCATCTCCTTGCAAAAAAGCGTGCGCGACCGGCTCGAAGGCATTGCGGTGACCAACATCTATTATGGCCTGAGCTGGTTTTCCACCCTGCTGTGTGTTCTGCTGCTCACCGTGGGCTTGTGGAACGCCACGCTCACGCTCAGCGAAAAAGGCTTCTATGCCATGTCGTTTCTGTTAAGCCTGTTTGCCGCCATTGCGGTGCAGAAAAACACCCGCGACAACCTGCCGCACAGCAGCCAGCCTGAGCAGCCCAATCTCGGCTAGCTGCCGGCTGCAAATTCCTTGGAAGCGGTTGGGGTTAGCAGGCGGAGTACCCCGAATTGGAAATTCGGGGTACTCCGCCTACGGGCTCCAGCTAATTCCAACCGCTCCTCATTTGGCTCTGCTACGTTCTGACTATGAGGCAACTCCTCATCACGCTCATTTACTCCCGGCTGGCCATTGGCGGGCTGCTGCTGGCGCTGTAAGGGCTCACTTACGCCGTGTGCCTGCTCAAATTTCGCAAGGAAATTGCCACGCATTCGTGGGCGGCCAAGGCCTGGGTGCTGGTGTCCTTCGCCTCTCTCGTTCAAATAATTACGACCTGCGAATCGTGGCTGCTGTTTGAGGCTTCTTTCTTTATCGGCGTGCTTAGTCGGGTGGAAATCCTGGCCATCATTCTGCTCTTGCGCAAGTGGACCAACGACGTGCCCACGGCCTACCACGGCTGGCTGCTCCGTCAGAACAAGCCCATCAAGCGCCACAAACTATTTAATGGATGAATATTGAGTAGTCGTGCACAAGCAAGCGGACCTGCGGGCGAGCCACCGGCCCGCCCTAGGCGGGCCGACCGGTCGAAAGAAAGGCGCAGTTGTTTCGCTGACAACCGGTCGGCCCGCCTAGGGCGGGCGGACCGGAGAATGCGATGACTTGAGCAATATTATTTTAAAGGCCGTTTCCATTGTGGGAATGGCCTTTTTTGATGACAGGAACAGGTCTGCTAAATATATACTTTGAAATGCAAAGTTCTTCGGAATACATTTGTGCCGCCACTGGCTGTGCTCTTCACCCAGCTGATGAGGGCCCTGGTTTTACCTGATTTCCCATTTTTCACCGGGTGAAACCGGTCCCAAACCATGCACAGCTTACGCAAGCCCCAATGGGTTTTCTTGGTCAACATGGCGCCGGTGCTGCTGCTGCTGGCGTTTTGCTACGGCGAGTTCTCGGTGGTGCGTACGTTGCTGCCGGTGGAGAGCGTGGCGCTGTGGCAGCGGTTTGGGCTGGCGCTGGCGCTGCTGGAAGCGGGCGGGGCCGGCTACGCGGGCCGGCAGTGGGCGCGCCGGGAGCCCTTGAGCGCCGTGTACAGCCTCGTGGTGCTGCTGGCTTACAGCCTGCTGCTGTGCTGGTTCACCACCAGCTCCAGCGACCTGCTGCCCCGCGACGTGCCCGCCTGGATGGTTCCCACCGACCCCGTCTTGCTGGCCTGGACGTTCCTGATGCCCACGCTGGCCCACGCGCTGCTGGCGCTGGTGGCCAAGTTCACGCCCGAAGACCACAACCAGTCGGCGCTGTCCAACATCGCGTTTGCGGCTGCCGTGCCGATAGGGTGGGTAATAATCTATGTACTTCTGGAAGGACTGGTGAGGCTGTTGCCGTGGCCGGTGCTGGGCGAAATTGTTTTTGCGGCGGCAATGGTGGCCAGCACGTTGGGCTTCTTCTTTTTTCTGGTGCGGGCGGTGTTTGTCATGGCCATGCGCCGGACCGGGGTGTGGGCGGAAACCAGCGTGGTGTGGAAAGGCCTGCTGACCATTGTGTTGCCGGTGGTGGGGTTGGCCGTGAACAACGGCCTGGCGTTCGGGGGCGTGTTTGGGTCTTCCGGCGGCATTTTTGGCAACTTCACCAGCCCGTGGTTTTATGTGCTGGCGGTGCTCAACGGCGTGTTGCTGTGCGTGCCGAGCGGCTCGCGCCCGCTGCCGCGGCTGCTCCTGCTGCTGGGCCGCAGCGCGCTGTTTGGCTACACGTTCTACTTCTTTTTGGTGTTCCTGCCGTTTTTGCCGCTGTCCATTCCCGCCATCATTCTCATTGGCACGGGCTTTCTGATAATGACGCCGGTGCTGCTGTTCGTCGTTCACGTGCGGCAGCTGAGCGAGGACGTGGCCGTGGTGCGCGCGGTTTATTCCCAGCCCATGGCCGTGGCCGCGCTGGTGGCCGGGCTGGCCGCGTTGCCGCTGTACGTCACCTTCGACTATTGGCACAGCCGGCGGGTGTTGCACGACGCCTTGGCCTACGTGTACACGCCCAACTACTCCGAAGCCACGCGCCTCGACGCCGCGGCGTTGGAGAAAACCCTGGCCGTGGTGAAGCAGCACAAGGACCGGCGATGGGATTTTCTGTCGGGTAGCCAGCTGCCTTATTTGTCGACGTATTACAACTGGCTGGTACTCGACAACCTGATGCTGGCGGACGACAAAATTGCCGATTTGGAGCGCATATTTCGGGGCACGCCCGTGCGCCCGGCCGCGGCGGAGCCCGTGTTTGCGTCGCGCCGAGACGACGCTTTTGGTTCCGCTACCGGGCTGCGGGGGCTGGCCGCCACCAGCACCTACGACGCCCGCCAGCAGGCCTGGGTGAGCTGGGTGAGCCTGGAAATTGCGAACGCCAACCCCAACCTGCCAGACGGCGAATACAGCACCCGCTTCACGCTGCCGCCCGGGTGCTGGGTGAGCGACTATTACCTCACCATTGGCAACCGGCAGGAGCGGGGCATTCTGGCCGAGAAAAAGGCCGCCATGTGGGTGTTTGCCCAAATCCGGAACGAGCGCCAAAGCCGCGACCCCGGCCTGCTCCACTACCTCGGGCCCCACCAAATCGGCTTGCGGGTGTACCCGGTAATGGGCGCCGAGCCGCGCCACACCCGCATCCAGCTCCTGCACAAAGAACCCTTCGTCCTCACCATTGAGGGCCAAACCGTGGCCCTGGGCGATGCCGCCACCGCGCCCCCGGTGGCCACGCCCGTGCGCACGCCCGGCAACGGCGCCGTGTACCTGAGTGGGCTGGCCAAGAAAAGCCTGCCCCTGGTGCAGCGCCGGCCCTACTATCATTTCCTCATCGACGCCTCGGCCAATGCGGGCGTCACCGCCGACCAGTACCAGGCGCGCATCGAACGCCAGTTGGCGCAGGCCCTGCCCAGCGGCGCTCCGGCCCGGTTCAGCCTGGTGAATGCCTACGCCGTGCCCGTGGCGGCCGGCGCCGATTGGAAACAAGCGTTTAGCAGCCAGCCGCACGAGGGCGGGTTTTTCCTCACCGGCGCCATCCGCCGGGTGTTGTTTGAGTGCCAGCAACGCCCCGGCCCCACCTACCCCATCATGGTGGTGGCAACCGACCACCTGGAAAACGCCGTGCTGGAGGAGGACTTCGCCGATTTCAGCAGCGCCTACCCGGAAAGCGACTTGTTTTACGAGTTGAACAACGACGGGCAGCTCGTGCCGCATTCGCTGCGCCAGGCGTCGGCGCGGGCTTTGGGCGCCGTGCCCCGCGGGGCAATGCCCGTGCGGGCCTGGCCCGACGCTGCGCAGCCCTGCGCCTACCTGCCCGATAACGAAGAAGCCGCCGTGGTGCCAGGACGGGCCATGTCCCCGTTGCAATGGGAAGCAACCGGCAGCCGGTGGTTGACGGGCCTGGCGCTGCAAGGCTACCAGCAGTGGCAAAGCTTTCACCCCGAATCCACCGACCGGGAGCGAGTGCCCTTCATTCAGGCCAGCTTTCGGGCGGGCATCATGACGCCGTTTACCTCGTTTCTGGCCTTGGAAAACGACGCCCAAAAAGCCGCGCTGTTCCGCAAGCAGGAGCAGACCCTGGCCGCCAACGCCTCGCTGGATACGCTAGAGAAAAACGAGCTTCCGCAACCGCAACCCACGGAAACCCCCATCGACAGCGGCGCGCTGGTGCTGCTGGTGGGCGGCGGGCTGCTGGCCGGCTGGTACCTGCGGCGAAACGCGCTGCTGACGGCATAGCGCGCGGGCTCAACATAGAAGGCTTAACCAACAGGGCGGCCCCGGTACTGGGGCCGCCCTGTTGGTTCGGGTCGGGATGAGTGCGCTACCACCTCACGGGGCTGCGTTTGTTTCGGCCGGTTAATTCTTGCTCGTGGCCCGTGCGCGCTTGCCGCTGCCCGTGGTGAAAGGCATGGGCGCGGCCGTCTCGGTGCCCGCCGCGTTGCGCGAGCCCACCTCCACGTAATA
>DASVTG010000109.1:0-8430 GCA_036387695.1 Hymenobacter sp.
TCCTTCCAACAGCACCAACGGCCCCACCCCGCCCGTACGGTACCGCCGCTTGGCCGCCGCCCCGGCCCCGGCTTTGGGCGTGCGGACAAAGGGCGTGCGCTGGCCCAGCCAGCCCAAGGTCACGGCGCGCGCGTTGTGCAACGCCAAACCCATCGAGACCGACAAAAACAGCAGGAAAAAGCCGGGGTAGCGCCACAGCGGCCGGTCGGGCTGCGCCAGTCGCCAGGCCGTGTAGTAGTAGTAAATAAGGGGCGTGAAACCGATTAGAAACACCGAAGCCAGCTGAAAAACCAGCTTGTATTCGCGGTATTGTTCGCGGACAAACACCAGCGGCACGCTCAGCAAGGCCATCAGCAGAATGACGATGTAGACCGTGCTGTTGAGCAAATGAAACGTGGCCTGCAGCTTGGTGGCCAGCGGCTGGCCGGAGCGCCACATGGTGCCCAAATGCTTGCGGGCCGTTTCGGCCGCGCCCTTGGTCCAGCGGAACTGCTGCGACTTGAGGGCGTCCATGACAGCGGGCAGCTCCGCCGGGGCCACAATGCCCGGGCGGTACACGAAGCGCCAGCCCCGGAGCTGGGCGCGGTAGCTCAGGTCGAGGTCCTCGGTGAGGGTGTCGGTGTGCCAGCCGCCGGCATCGGCAATGCAGGTGCGCCGCCACACGCCGCCCGTGCCGTTGAAATTGATGAAAAAACCCGCGAACGTGCGGCCTACTTGCTCGATGAGAAAGTGGGCGTCGAGCCCAAAAGCCTGCAGGCGCGTCAGCAGCGACTCTTCCTGGTTGAGGTGGCCCCAGCGGGTTTGCACCACGCCCACCCGCTCGTCCTCGGCCAAATAGGGGATGGTGAGGCGCAGGAAGTCGGGATTGGGCACGAAGTCAGCGTCGAAAATGGCAATGAATTCGCCGTCGGTTTCGCCCAGGCCGTGGCGCAGGGCGCCGGCTTTGTAGCCTTCGCGGGTGGGGCGCCGCACGTGGCTGATGCGCAGGCCCAGCGCGGCGTAGTGCGCCACCCGCGCCGCCGCCAGGGCCACGGTGGCATCGGTCGAGTCGTCGAGCACTTGGAGGTGCAGCAGTTCGGCGGGGTAGTCCAGGGCCGCGGCGGCGTCAATCACGCGTTCCACCACGTTTTGCTCGTTGTAGAGCGGCAGCTGCACCGTCACGCGGGGCCACGTGGCCGGGGCGGCGGGTGGCGCCGGGGGCGGGTGGTCGTAAGCGCGGAGCGCCAGGCGGGTAAGCTGCCACTGGCCCGCGCTGAAGCACAGGATAAACAGCAGGCACAGGCAGTACACCGCCACCAGAAAGATGGGTAGCAGTGGCATTAAGAGCGAAAGCGAGGAGAAAAAATCACGAGCAATCGAAAGCAGAAATAAATCGAATCAATAATGTTAGAACGGTTTTCAACTCGTGTCCAACTTAAAAGAAGTTAAAAGTTGAGAGTTAAAAGGTAAAAGCTTCTTCTCAACTTTTAACGCAGTACATAAAGCGGGAAACCGCACTAATCACAGCAACGGCGGGCTGAGTGTCTACCAATACCGGAAAATGGTCCAGAGAATTTTATAGCCGGCCCCGATGGTCCCGCGCACCGTGCCCGACACCTTGCTCTGGCCAATGCGCTTGCGGTAGCGCACGGGCACTTCCACGGTGCGCAGCCCCTCGCGGTAGGCTTTTACCTGCATTTCCACGGTCCAGCCGTAGGTTTTGTCTTCCATCTGCAAGCGCAACAGGGCCGGGGCCAAGATGGCCCGAAATGGACCTAAGTCCGTGACGTGGCCGCCGTAGCGCAGGCGCAGCAGCCGCGACGCCAGCCAGTTGCCGAACCGCTGCTGGGGCAGCAGCGCGCCGCGCTCCCGCTCGCCCAGCGCCCGCGAGCCGATGACCAAGTCGGCCGCGCCGCGCAGGAGCGGGGCCACCAGCTCGGGCAGCTGCTCGGGGTAGTCGGAATGGTCGCCGTCGAGAAATACGACGACGTCGGGCCACTCAGATTCGGGCTTGCCGAAGACGTAGGCCATGCCCGCCAGGCAGGCGTGCCCGTAGCCGGGCCTTGCCTCGCGCAGCACCGTGGCGCCCCCGGCCCGCGCGGCTTCGCCGGTGTCGTCCGACGAATTGTTGTCGACCACCACCACTTCGTGCACCGCCCTGGCGGGAATTTCGGCCAGCACCAACCCAATGGCCTGGGCTTCGTTGTGGGCCGGAATGATGACGCTAACGCGGGGCTGCTGCATGAAAAGTGTTGCGGAGCCTAACGGCCGCCTGTCAATTAAATCGGAAGGTCACGCTCTTCGGGGCCACAAAGATGCCGCCGCCGCCGTAAAGCAGCGCGGTGCCGCACCTTTGCGGCAGTAGCTCAATTCCCTAATCAGATGCTTCAAGTAGGCCAATCCGCTCCCGATTTTATGCTCAAAACCACGTCCGGCGCTTCTTTTCGCCTGGCCGACCAGCGCGGTCGCCACGTGGTTCTTTATTTCTACCCGAAAGACGACACGCCCGGCTGCACCGCCGAAGCCTGCTCGTTCCGCGACCAGTACGAAGACTTCAAAGACCTGGGCGCCGAGGTGGTGGGCATCAGCTCCGACAGCGAGAAATCGCACCAGAAGTTCACCCAAAAGCACCGCTTGCCCTTTGAACTGCTGGCCGACGAAAAAGGGGAGGTGCGCAAGCTCTACGAAGTGCCCCGCGCCTTGCTGGGCCTGCTGCCCGGCCGCGTCACGTTTGTGATTGACAAAAACGGCATCATCCAGTACATTTTCAATTCGCTCAGCGGCGCCACCGACCACGTGAGCAAGACCAAGGAAGTGTTGCAGGGCTTGGCAGCCTAAGCGCTTACCTAAATGGGAGAGTAGGCGAAAAAAGCCGTCATGCGGAGTGCCGCCGAGGCATGACGGCCTGTTTGGGGGGGCCAATAGCGTTATCACGCGTATTGAGCCGAAGCAGCTTGAGCGCGAAAGTAGATTCTGCGTAGAACCGAGTTCACTTACTGCTGTGCAATGCCTCGTTTGTTTCTGCTTTCGCTAGGATTCTTGCTGCTGTTTCTTGCGCCGAGCTACGCGCAAACCGCCGCGCTCAACGCCAACCTCGACGGCTACGAATACCCGTTCCCAGTCAAGATTTTGCCCTTGAAAATAGAAGGGCAGGCCTTGCGCATGGCCTACATGGACGTGCCCGCCACCGCCAGAGCCAACGGCCGCACGGTGGTGCTGTTGCACGGCAAGAACTTCTTCGGGGCCTACTGGCGCGAAACCATTAAGACGCTCGCCGCGGCCGGGTTCCGGGTGGTGGTGCCCGACCAAATCGGCTTTGGCAAGTCAGACAAGGCGGATATTCACTACTCGTTTCACCAGCTGGCGCGCAACACCAAGCACTTGCTCGACACGCTGGGCGTGCAAAAGGTCGTCGTTGTGGGCCACAGCATGGGCGGCATGCTGGCCACCCGCTTCGCGCTCCTTTACCCGGAAACCACGGAGCGGCTGGTGCTCGAAAACCCCATTGGCCTGGAAGACTACCGCGTGGGCGTGCCCTTTCAAAGCGTGGACCAGGCCGAAGCCGGGGAGCTGAAAAGCACCGAAGCCAGCATTCGCAAGTACCACGCAACTTACTACCCCAACGGCTACCCCGCCGCCCACGACCAGTGGCTGCTGCCCCTGGCCGCCCAAACCAAAAGCCCTGATTTTCCGAAAGTGGCCCGCGCCAACGCCCTCACCTTCGACATGATTTACCAGCAACCGGTGAGCTACGAATTCAGCCGAATTGCCGTGCCCACGCTGCTCATCATCGGCCAGGCCGACCGCACCGTCGTGGGCAAAGCCCTAATCAAAGACCCCAAAACGCTGGCGCAAATGGGCCAATACCCCGCGCTGGGCCGCCGCACCGCCGCCCAAATCAAAGGCGCCAAGCTGGTAGAATTGCCCAACGTGGGCCACATTCCGCATCTGGAAGCGCCCACGCAGTTTTATAAAGCGCTGCTGGGGTTTTTGGGGTAGAGCCGAGGTGCCAGCTAAGTTTTGTTCACGTGTTATAAAATGCTGGTTACAACTTGTAAGGGTTTTCATGGAGTTAAATAACTTGCAAACTGAAATAATCGTGATGATTCATTATCTTTTTCCAGATGCTTTTTCGTGCTCACACTAATTTACCAGTGCGTACAAGTAGGTTGAATCATCTTCAATATTCGGTTTTTAGCGCTATTCGACGTCTATTACCCCATATTCTAGGTGGCGTGCTACTGCTGGGCATGGTCCACTGCATCAATACACGCCCACAGGAGCGCGTAGAAACAATTCCGTTTGTGACGACGGATGTGGACCGTTTCTGGGCGGCGTACCCGGCTGCGCTGCGTGACACGGCGCAAGCTTATCGTGTTTTCCAAGAGCAGTATTTCACCCCCGGCTCGCCCGGCCTGCAAGCCTATTTTACGCACAAATACAAGGGCGATGCCCGGCGGTTTGCCAGGCAGGTGCTGCGGCGGCCCCGGTATTACGCCTCGGCCCATGAGACGATGCGGTCCGCAGCGGACCAGAAGCCCCGGATACTGGCGGCGTTGCGGCGACTTCAAAAACTTTATCCACCGGTGCGTTTCAATCCCGTGTACTTCCTGGTCGGCGGCTTTGCCGGCAGCACCGCGCAGCCAGCGGGCTTGCTCCTCCAGGTAGACGGGAACAACGGGCCCGGGGTGGATACCTCGGAGTTGTCGTTGGTGCAGCGCAACCGGAGCGCGCCGGTGACGCTCTTGCCCGCAGTGGTCACCCACGAGATGATTCACAACACGCAGCAGCCGATGGACGGCACGTTGCTCAGCGGGGTCATTCGGGAGGGTATGGCTGATTTCGTGGCCGAGCTCGTCACTGGCACCAACCCGAACGCCCGCTTGCACGTTTACGGCAACGCTCACGAACGGGAACTGTGGCACGCCTTCCGGCCCGTCATGTTCGGCAACAACCCCCAACACTGGTTGGTGAATTCCCAAGAGGAAACGCCCGAAAAGCCCTGTGACCTGGGTTACTACGTGGGCTACAAAATTTGCCAGGCCTATTACAACAAAGCGACCGATAAACGGCAGGCGGTGGCTACCATGCTAACGACCAAGGACTTCAAGGTCTTTCTGGCGCAAAGCGGGTATGAGGAGAAAATGAGCGCGCCATAGCTTCATCCGGCAACACCCAACTCCAGAGCGGCCGTAATCTATGGCTCCAAATGCGAGGCGTTGAACCGAAAAAATACTGCATTCAGCCGGTAGGACGTTAGGGTTAAAAATCGCACATATTCCGAAGTAGGGGGCGCTTATAACCCTTCTTTTGTCTAATAATGAAATCAGCTTGACTAGAGGCTTCTCGTACTCCTTGCTGCTCCAAAAACCGCCTTGCATTCACGCGGCCAGCAACTAGCTCAATATCCGCAGCGAGTCGGCGTGGATGAGCTGGGAACCGTGGTAGCGGCCTTCGCGCGGTCCGTTTTCCAGGTTGAGCACGCCGCGGGGGCAGGCGGTGCTGCACATGCCGCAGCCCACGCATGACGCCCGAATGATGGGCTCGCCGCGCTGGGCGTACTGCTTCACGTCGATGCCCATTTCGCACACGTTGGAGCAGTTGCCGCACGAGATGCACTGCCCGCCGTTGGTGGTGATGCGGAAGCGCGAAAAGTGTTTCTGCAACAGGCCCAGGTAGGCGGCCATGGGGCAGCCGAAGCGGCACCACACGCGATTGCCCAGCAGCGGGTAAAACCCCACGCCAACCACGCCCGAAAACACCGAGCCGATGGCGAAACCGTACCAACGAGCGGCCACGTTGCCGGCCTCGCCCAGCAGCGTGCTGCCGGTGGCGAAGTGCACCCACAGCAACGCCGTGATGGCCACGATGATGGCCAAGATGGGGTAAATGAGTCGCACTTCCCAGCGCCAGGCGGCGCGGCTTTTGTCGGAAAGGTGGCGGTAGGGGTCACCGGCCGTTTCGGCCAGGCCGCCGCAGCCGCACACCCAGGAGCAGTACCAGCGCTTGCCGTAGAAATACGTGAGCACCGGCGTGGCCAGCAGCGACATCACGACGCCCCAAAACACCATAAACACCCCCAGGCCACCGTGTTGAAGCAGCCCGGTAACGGTGCCCGGGAACAGGTAATCGTACTTCAGCGGCCAGAAATAAGTGAAGTAGAACTCGGGCTGCTGAAAGAACTGCAAGATTCCCGGCAGCAAAAACGCGAAGCCCAGCTGGAAAAACAACACCGACCCGGTGCGGATGAGCTGGTAGCGCGAGTGCCGGTATTTCCACAGCGCGCGGCCGCCCATGAGCAGCACCGCCAGCGTGTAGAAGGTGCCGTAGAGAAACCACTGGTCGGCGGGCCGGCCGCGCAGCGTTTGGCTGAAGCCGTCGAGGCCGTGCACGAGGTTGGTGAGCGGGCCAAAATGGCCCTTGCCGTCGTCGGCGCTGTACCAATACAGCACCACGTAGAAGCCCGTGAGCACCAAGCCCGTGACCCAGGCCACCGCGCCGCGCCCGGTGCTGGACCGCAGCCACAGGTTGTTCTGCTGCACCCCGGCCGGGTGGCCGCCAAATTTCAGCCAGCTCCAAGCCAGCGTGCCGCCGCTCACCAAGGCCAGCGCCAGGTAAAACCAGGTTTTCTGGCGGCCGGGGTCGCCGTCGGCCAGCGCGAGAAGCAGGGCCAGGAGCCCACCCGCCACCACCGCCAAGCTGAGTTTTTCGGCAGGAGAGGAAGCAGGGAGCGGCGAGGTAGGTAGCGAGGGCGTCATAAAAGAGCAATGAACAATGAGCAATGAACAATGAACAATGAACAGTGAGCAATAGGCAATGAAGAATCCCGCGTCAATAATTGCTCATTGCCCACTGCTCATTGTCAATTGAATCAATGGTGGTGGTGCGGCTCGTCGGGCTTGCCAAACAAGTTGATGAGCGTGCCCACGATGTAGAAGCCGGCCCAGCAAACGTACAGCCAGTTGAAGCCCGCCGGAATGGCTTGGCGCACGAAAAAGTGCAGTATCAGGTGGGCGCCGGCGCTCATCAGCAAGCCGGTGAGGGCAATGAACTGAAAGCTGTTGAGGGCAGAAGGCCGGTAAAGTTTGGAGTAGTCCACGGGGAAGAGGTTAATAATTAGTAATTGACAATTAGTAATTAAGAAGTAGTTATGAAGAGCTGACGACGGTGTTTTGGCGATGGTTCAAGCGTTGAATCATGACCTCTATCCCAATTCTTAATTACTAATTGTCAATTACTAATTTAAAAAAAGAGGCCTTTGCGCTGCTTCAGCGCCACGGGGTGCTGAGGAAACTGCCGGTTAAAGGCCGCCACCATCGCCGGCTCGTGCTGCGGAAAGAACTCGGGGTCAAAATTAGCCGCTCCTAGTTGGGCCATCACCGCAGTCACGGCGGCCGATTGCCCTATCCACTGCTCGCATACGGCTTGGCGCAGGCGCAGGCCCATGGCGTTGAAGCCGACCACGGCGTGGGGCGCCGCCGCCCGGAAATAAACTCGCAACGCCGCCCGGCCCGAGGGATGTTCCCAGTAGAAGCTTTCCAGGCCCGCCACGGGCCCGGCGGGCGCTTGCCCGTAGGTCTGGTATTCGAGGTTGAAAAACTTGGCCGAGTTGAACCAGATGCCGCGCCGGTAGGGCGTGGGCTGCCCGCAAAGCGTGTGCGCCACGGTTTCGCCCTGCATGCGGCCCGTGTACCACAGCTGCTCGATGGGCACCTCGCCGGCCGCGGGCTGGCGGTGCTGGGCGCAGTCGCCGGCGGCGTACACGTTGGGCACGTTGGTTCGCAAAAACGCGTCGACCAAGATGCCCCGGTCGGTTTCGAGGAGGGAGGTTTTTGCCAGCGTTACGTTCGGAGCGACCCCAATGGCCAGGCCCACCCACTGGCACTCAATTTCTTCGCCGGCGGCGGTCACCACGGCGCGAACCCGGCCGCTGGCATCGCCCAAAATTTCCCGCAGCTCGGTGTTGTAGCGCACCGGCACGCGGTTTTCCTCAAACTGGCGGTCAACCAAGTTGGACTCCTCCGGCGGCAGCACGGAGGCCCAGTAGCGCCCTTCGCGCACCAGCACCACCGGCTCAATGCCGCGGGTGTGCAGCATTTCGGCCAGCTCCACGCCGATGAGGCCGCCGCCCACCACCACGCCGCGCGTTATGCCGTGGGTGTCGCGCGTCATGGCGGCCAAATCAGGAAGGTTGACGAGGCCCTGCACCCCGGCCAGGTGCTGCCCAGGCCAGCCCGCGCGCCGGCTCTCCGAGCCCGTGGCCAGCAGCAGCTGGTCGTAGGTGAGGGCGGTGCCGTTGTCCAGCACCACGAAGTTTTCGGCCGTGTTCAGGGCGGTGGCGGTGGCGTGGACTAGTTCCAGCCGGTTTTCGTCCCAGAACCAATCCTCGTAGGGCTTGAGGTCCTGCAGGCGCAGGTGGCCCATGTAGGCGTACATGAGGGCCGTGCGGGA
>DASVTG010000110.1:0-3645 GCA_036387695.1 Hymenobacter sp.
CCATCTTCTCGCGGTGGCGCTGCAGCACCTTGGCGCGGTCGTCGGCCAGCTTGTGGGCCAGCTGCTCGGCCGAGGCCAGCAGCGCCGCCTGGTTCACACCGGTGAGGGCGGAAAAGGCGTTGAAGGCCGTTTGGTAGAGCAGCGGGCCGGTGAGGCCGCTGCTGGCCATGCTGTTCACCATCTTGGTGTAGGCGCCGAAGTCCTTGCCGTCGCCCACCAGCAGGCTGGCGATGTGGTCCAAGTGGCGCTGCTCGGCTTTGGTCACGAGCGGCGCGGGGCCGGCGGCTCCAGCGGCTCCGGCAGGGGCGGGCTGTGCCGGCAGCGGGCTCAGGGCCGGAGTTGGGGCGGCGGAAGCCGTTTCGTCTTCTTCGATGAAAAAGCCCTTAGCGGCTTTGGCGAGGTTATCAAGAATGGCCATGGCAGCGTGTGTTTGGTGACTTGCACACCATGCCAATACCAGTGCCGTTTCCGTTAAATCAAGGCTAAATTATTTTTTACTGATTGAAAATCAATTGATTAATCAAATTATATCAAAACGATATTTGCCTTCGCCATGGGCTATTTTTCCAAAATGAAAAGACTAAATTTTCATATCAATAAAAACCTGAGAGCGTGGGGCCGGGTGACGGCTGCGGCCCGACGAACGCAAAAAAGCTCCCGCCCCAAAGATGAGGGGGAGCTTGCTGCGACGTGCGCAAAGCCTTAACCTCTGTCCTTGACCCGTATGGGGCAAGAAATAAGCTTTTGTTGCGAAATAGGTGTAACCTTGCCCTCGTTATTTATCAGCAAAGCCCAAGAAGCATGAAGCACTGTTGTACGCTCCTACTGGCCGGAATGGCGGCCTTTCATACCGGTTATGGGCAAACGGCTAAGCGCCCCGCCAAAGCGGCAGCGGCCCCGCAGCCGGCCCCGGCGCTGGCCGGCGCAACCAAAGGCCTGCAAAAATTTGACGGCTATTTCCCGTTTTATTACGACCAGAAAACGGGCAAAGTCCTGCTGGAAGTAAGCCGGCTCAACGAAGAATTCTTGTACTTCGGCTCGTTGGCCAGCGGCGTGGGCAACGGCATTGAGCGGGGGCAAAGCTCGTCGGCCATTGCCAAGTTTGTGCGGGTGGGCAACAAAGTGCTGCTGATTGAGCCCAACTACGATTACCGGGCCACGGCCGGCAACGCCGACGAGCAGCGGGCCGTCGACAACGCCTTCGCCAAGTCCGTGATTTGGGGCTTTGTGCCCGTGGCCACCGCGGGCACGACCGTCCTGCTGGACCTGACGCCGTTTCTGGTGCGGGACAGCGAGAAAATTGCCGACCGGCTCAGCGCCGGCTTTTCGGGCCCCGGGGCCAGCCTGCTCAATCTTGGTTCGGGCAAGCCCTCGCCGGGGTACAAATTCGACGAATCGCGCTCGGCCGTGTACCTCGAAAACACCCGCAACTTCCCCAAGAACACGGAGTTTGAAGCCATGATAACTTTCACCGGTGGGCCCAGCAGCGCCGAGTACGATGGCGGTGGCCTGTCGCCGGACCCGAACGCCGTGACGGTGCAGATGCACCAAGCCTTCATTCAACTGCCCGACAACAAGTTCCGCCCCCGCAAATTCGACCCCCGTTCGGGCTTCTTCCAGTTCAGCTACCTCGATTTTTCGGCGCCCATGAACCAGCCGTTGGCGCAGCGGTTCACCACCCGCCACCGGCTGGAGAAGAAGGACCCCACGGCGGCTCGCAGCGAGGCCGTAAAACCCATCGTGTATTACGTGGACCGCGGCGCGCCCGCAGCCATCAAAAAAGCGCTGATTGAAGGCGGCGCGTGGTGGAACCAGGCGTTCGAGGCCGCCGGGTACACCAATGCGTTTCAGGTGAAAGAATTGCCGGAAGGGGCTGACCCCATGGACATTCGCTACAACGTGGTGAACTGGATAAACCGCTCCGGCAGCCCGCGGGCGTACTCCTACGGCGCGTCGT
Organism: Hymenobacter sp.; assembly: GCA_036387695.1. Taxonomy (GTDB): domain Bacteria; phylum Bacteroidota; class Bacteroidia; order Cytophagales; family Hymenobacteraceae; genus Hymenobacter. The sequence continues at coordinate 1,958 of DASVTG010000110.1, forward strand.
ACATCGACCCGCGCACCGGCGAAATCCTGAAAGGAATTGTGTCGCTCGGGGCCGACCGGCACCGCCAGGACTACCTCATCGCCGAAGGCTTGCTGCAGCCCTACGAGGACGGCAAACCGGTGCCCGACCAGATGGAGCAGCTGGCCCTGGCGCGCATCCGGCAGCTCTCGGCCCACGAAATAGGGCACACCCTGGGGCTATACCACAACTTCACGGCCAGTACCAAGGAGCGGGCTTCGGTGATGGACTACCCGTTTCCGCGCTTCAGCCTGGGGGCCGACGGCCGCGTGGACGTGTCGGATGCCTACGCCACGGGCATTGGCGCCTGGGACAAGCGCGCCATTCAGTGGGGCTACTCCGAATTTGCCAAGGGCGCCGACGAAAATGCGGCCCTCGACAACCTCATGAAGGAAACTTTGCAGCAGGGCTTCCGCTTCATTCCCGACATTGGCGGCTACGCCCACCCCGACGCCAACCAGTGGGACGAAGGCACCGACCCCGTGGCGCAGCTCACCAAGCTGATGGCCGTGCGGCGGCAGGTACTGGACCGGTTTTCGGAAAAAGCCATTCGGGCCGATGCGCCCCTGGCCACGCTGGAAGAAGTGCTGGTGCCCATCTACTTGCTGCACCGCTACCAGGTGGAGGCCGTGGCCAAATCCATCGGCGGGCAATACTTCTCCCACGCCCTGAAAAACGACGGCCAGGCGCCCACCAAAATGGTGGAGCCGGCCGTGCAGCAACAAGCCCTGGACGCGCTGCTGAGCACCATCACCCCGGCCGCCCTGCAGCTGCCGGAAGCCCTGATTGCCAAGATTCCGCCCCGGCCCTCGGGCTACCCCGGCTCGGTGGAAACCTTTGCGGGCTACACCGGCCCCACCTTTGACCCCCTGGCCGCCGCCGAAGCGGCCGCGGGCCCCACCATCGCCTCCCTGCTGAATGCCGAGCGCGCGGCCCGCCTGATTGAGTACCAAGCCCGGGATAGCAAGCAGCCCGGCTTTGTGCCCGTGGTGGAGCAACTGCTGGCGCACACCTGGCGCGCCCGGCCCGAAACCGGCTACGCCGCGGCCCTGCAAACCGTGGTGAACAACCTGACCCTGAAATACCTGCTGCAGCTCGCGGCCGACAACCGGGCCGCCGCCAGCGTGCGCGGCCAGGCCCTGCTGGAAGTGGAAAGCTTGCAGAAATGGATGCAGACTCAAGCCAAGCGGGCCCAGCCAGCTCAGAAAGCCAACCTGCTATTCGGCCTTTCGCAGATTGACCGATTCCGGGCCGACCCCAGCAAGTTCACGCCGCTGCCCGCGGTGACCATGCCTCCCGGCGCGCCCATCGGCATGCCGGGGCTGAATTTCCTGAACTGCTTTTAGGCATTCGAGCAGAAGTAGCTGAACAAAACAAAACGTCATGCTGAGCGCAGTCGAAGCATCTCTACCGCAGTAGTAAATGAATACTACCACACGCCAGATGCTTCGACTGCGCTCAGCATGACGTTCTATTATGTGCGTCGTCTTGCGGGACTGTTTAGTCGTCGTTAAAGTCAACGGGGCGATGGCTAACAGATGTCTTCACTCTTGCTTCGTCGCTACTGCTGCCGCACCAGAATCAAGGCAGAGCTGCCGGCAATTTGCACGCCGCTGGTCACTTCCAGCACGTCGAGGCCTTCTTCGTTGAGCTGGTCGCCGCGGAGCACC
>DASVTG010000111.1:0-3340 GCA_036387695.1 Hymenobacter sp.
TTTTGCAGCTGCGAGCCGCCGCCCGTGAGCACGATGCCGGCCGACAGCTTGTCGTGCAAGCCCATGCGGTAGATTTCAGCATACACCAGCTCCATGATTTCCGACATGCGGGCCTCGATGATGTACGCCAGGTTTTTCAGCGAAACCTCCTTGGGCGGACGGTTGGGCAGGCCGGGAATGCTCACGATTTCGTAGTCGCTGGCTTCCTGGGCAATGGCTTTGCCGAACTTCACTTTCAGCTGCTCGGCCTGGCCGGGGGCCACGTTGCAGCCGGCTTTGATGTCCTGCGTGATGATGTTGCCACCAAACGGCAGCACCGCCGCGTGGCGGATGATGCCGTCTTTGAACACGGCCAGGTCCGTCGTGCCGCCCCCGATGTCAATCAGGGCCACGCCGGCTTCCTTCTCCTCCTCTGAGAGGATGGACATGGAGCTAGCCAGCGGCTCCAGAATCAGGTCGGCAATTTCCAACCCGGCCTTGGTCACGCACTTGTTGATGTTGTTAATGGCCGTGCTCTGGGCGGTGATGATGTGGAAGTTGCCTTCCAGGCGCACGCCTTCGTAGCCCACGGGGTCGGCGATGCCTTCCTCGTAGTCCACTTTGTAGTCCTGCGGCATCACGTGAATGATTTGCGAGCCGGGCTGGGTCACGAGGCGGTACATGTCCTGCGTGAGGCGGGCCACGTCGTCCGGACCGATGGTGTCGTGCGAGTTGCGCGTGATGCTGCCGTTGTGCTGCAGGCTCTTGATGTGCTGCCCGGCAATGCCCACGTTTACCACTCCAATGCTAATTCCGGACTGTTCTTCGGCTTGGCGAATGGCCCGCTTGATGGCGTCTACGGTCTTGTCAATATTGAGCACGATGCCCCGTGAAACCCCTTCCGACACGGCTTTGCCCATGCCGAGGATTTCGAGCTTGCCGAATTCGTTTTTACGGCCCACCAGGGCGCAAATTTTTGTGGTGCCGATGTCGAGCCCGACGACGATTTTATCTTGATGCATAGGAGCGGTGCTGGCGAGCGGTGAAGAAGCGGTGGGTTGGGAATGAAGTGTACTGGGCCTTACGGCCTATGTTTCAGCGAATTACTATTCGCAGATAATTTGATTTTGGTATTCTACGTTTACGCGGTGGTAGGTATCCCACCCCAAAACTGACGGAATTTGCCGGTAAAATACCATAAGCTTAGCGAATTTTTCGGAAATATTTTCGGGCAGCCCGAATTCAATACGTTGGTCGCCCACCTGCTGAGTGAAGGAGACCTTGCCGCCCGGCTCGATAAACACCTCCGATACCTGCGCTTTCCAGAATTCATGCTCGTCCACGTAGCGCAAAAACTCGAGGTAGCGGTGCCCGGTGCTGTCTTGGAAAAATCCAGTTGGCAAGCTGGCGCCACTGGGCCGGGCCACGGTAGCCACGCGGGCCGTAAACAGGGGCGAGAGCGGCAAGGCGCGGCCTTCGGCATCCACATAGGTGTCGAGGCGGGTGTCGGTGTGCGTGAGGCGGGCAATGGGCCGGTTTTGCCGCACGTCGGCGTGCAGGTTGCCGGCCAAGTCGCGGTACACCTGGGCTTCGCGCACGAAGGGGTGCGCTTTCAGGCGGGCTTCGAGTTGGCGCAGGCGCGGCCCCTCGAGCACAGTGCCCACGACCGGCTCCTTGCCGCCTTTGGTGAGTAAGGCGGTGACGCCGCGCTCACTGATGAAGTAGTTGTCAAACTCGTTGGCAATGCTCACCGTGACTTCGCCCACGGGGCGGCTGGCCTGGCGCATGGCAGCAAATACGCCCAACCCGCCCAGCACCAGCAGGCAGGCAACGGCAACAAGTACATTTCTAACGGTGCGGTCCAAGGAGCGAAAAGGTAAATGGGTGACTGAGTGAATGGGTAAGTGCCGGCGGTATTGAAATGGCTACGCCCACCGCTCCGTCAAAATCAGTTTTAATTGGGGTACCAGCGTGTCGATATCCCCCGCTCCCACCGTGGCCAAAACGTCAAAACTATTGTCGGTTTGGGCCGCGTCCAGCACTTGCTGCTTGGTCAAAATTGCTTTGGTTGGAGCGGTGATGTTGGCTAGAATTACTGCCGAGGTTATGCCGGGTAGAGGCTTTTCGCGAGCCGGGTAAATATCCAACAAAAATACCTCATCTGCAATGCTTAAGCTTTTCGAAAAGCCTTCCGCAAAGTCACGGGTGCGGGTGAAAAGGTGGGGCTGAAAGATGACGCGCAGGCGTTTGGATGGGTAGAGCGCCCGCACGGAACGCAGGAAAGCCTCGATTTCGCGTGGATGATGGGCATAATCGTCCAGATAGACGTTTTGGCGGGTTGTTACCACGAATTCAAACCGACGCTTTACGCCCCGATAAGCCGCGACTGCCGCTCGCAATTTTTCTGGGCTAACGCCCTGAATTTGGGCCACGGCCGCGGCGGCCAACATGTTTTCGACGTTGTGATAGCCCGGCACCGCTAGTTCCAGGTCAGTTACGGTCTCCTGCGAACTGCGCAGGTCAAAATGAAACTGATGCCCTTCGGCTGAAACGTTGGCCGCAAATAACTCCGGGCCTTGCGCGGCCGTGAGGCCGTAGCGGATGACGCGGGTTCCCACGGGCACGGCGGCGGCCACCCGCGGGTCGGCGGTGTGGTTGAGCAAGAGGGTACCGCCGGGCTTGATTTGCCCCACGAATTGACAGAAGGAATCGATAAGGGCGCTTTGGTCGCCGTAGATGTCCAGGTGGTCGGCGTCGGTGCTGGTGACGATGGCTACGTCGGGAAACAGCGTTAGAAAGCTGCGGTCGTATTCGTCCGCTTCCACCACAATGGGAGCTGCTGGCGTGGCCGGCAGCAGCAGGTTGCTGCCCAGGTTCACGGCAATGCCCCCCAGAAAGGCGCCCACATCGAGGCCCGCGTGGTGCAACAGGTGCGCTACCATGCTGCTGGTGGTGGTTTTGCCGTGCGTGCCGGCCACCGCAATGGTGTAGCGGCCGTGCGTGAGCACGCCCAACACTTGGCTGCGCTTGCGGATGTCGTAGCCTTGGGTTCGCAGCCATTCCCACTCCACGCTGTCAGCCGGAATGGCGGGCGTGAGCACCACCAGGGTCTCGGCGCGGTTTTCCCGGACTTCCGTTGGAATGTTCTCGACGGCATCGGCATAGTGCACCGCAATGCCCTCCGCGGCTAAGGCCAGCGTGAGAGGGGTTTCGGTTTTATCGTAGCCGCTTACGTGGTGGCCGTTGGCTTGAAACCAGCGTGCCAGGGCCGACATGCCGATGCCGCCAATTCCCAAAAAGAAAACGTAAGGAAACTGCTTCAAAGTTGGAGTTAAAAGTTAAAAGTTGAGAGTTAAAAGTG
>DASVTG010000112.1:0-10344 GCA_036387695.1 Hymenobacter sp.
AAAAGCAGGTAGTCAACGCATTTTTAGCAACGCAAAAAACGGGCCGGCAGATTTTCAAAACCGGCAATAGCTCGGCGAAGCCCCAGGATTTCACGTTGAATTCGCCGATGGACGCAACAAGCCTGTCCTAAGCCTAAAGGACCATGGATGGATGCAAAATTATTTTAATTAAGCGCTCTATCCTAAAGCCGCTACTGGCCCAGTGCCCGAATGCCAGCGGCTATTTTGGCGAAGGAGCCCCCTGCAGGTGGGTTCTTTTCAGATGCGCTCCCAGGCCCATGAGTTTTTCGTCGTGCTCGTAAAGCAGGTTGCGCCACAAGCTTTGGATAAGCAGCAGCAATTGCAAGGTCGTCATGTCCGGCTCCTCAACGCCTACGTTGGTGAAGGCCTGCTTGAGCAAGCTGTCAATCGGGCTGATGAAGCGCTGAAAATATTTCTGCACCAGCGGCCGGTTGAATTCCTTGTCCTGCATTTTCCAAAAGTCGGGTTCGTCGTGCACCAGCTTGTAGGGCAGGTCGATGACGTTTTCAATGAGTACCCGCGGGTTTTTCTCAATCAGGATGCCGCGGTTGGCTTCGACAATGCGACGGAAGCCTTGCTTGATGAGGTACTCAAATAGCTTTTCCTTGCTCAGAAAGTACTTGAACAACAGCGCTTCCGACACGCCGGCGCTTCGCGCTATCAACTGGGTGGAGGTGCTGTCGTAACCCCTTTCTCCGAAAAGCTGCAAGGCTGCCTGTTCAATTTTGGAATGACTGGTCATAGCCCCACCGGAAAGAAATTAACTCCTAAAGATTATCTCTTAGCGCAACCCAATGCAGAGAGATGTGGCAAGATAAGGCCCAGGGAAGGTTGAAGTGATACGGATAAGAACGAAGCAACGTCCCGGCAGGCAGTGAAAAGAGGACAAAAAAATACAGCCGGATAAATCGATGAATCGACTCAGCCGGCTGTAACACGTTGAATGCACGTGGCATTCAACCAATTTTATTCCCAGATGGGGTGGGATGCATCTGGCGAAAAAGAACGAGGAATTGGCTACCAGGACAACCAGTCATTGATTCCTGATAACGATACAAAGGTAGACCACGAACATCCAAGCTTCGATGAGTAGCGACTCACTAAATGTGAGCAAACACTCACCATGCCTGTAAGTCAGTGCGATAAATTTCATTCCGCAATCGGTTGCGGGGCGAAATTAACGTCACTGAGGCTTTTTTTGTGAAATTTGGGTGAAAATTGCCGTGTGTTTTACAACTCCATGATGTCTTCGTTCCACAGCGTGGGCTCCGCTTCGATGAACTCGTTCATCATGTCGACGCACTCTTGCAAGTCAAGGTCGACTACTTCCACGCCGTGGCTCTCCAGAAAAGCCCTGGATTCGCCAAAGGTGCGCGACTCGCCCACAATGACCTTGGGGATTTTGAACTGCACGATGGTGCCGGCGCACATGTAGCAGGGCATGAGGGTGGTGTAGATGACCGTGTCGCGGTAGGTGCGCTGGCGGCCGGCGTTGGTGAGGCAGTCCATCTCGCCGTGCTTGATGGCGGAGTCTTCCTGCACGCGCTTGTTGTGGCCCTGGCCCACGATTTTACCGTCGCGGATGAGCACCGAGCCGATGGGAATGCCTCCCTGCGACCGGCCGAGGCGGGCTTCGTCGATGGCGGCTTGCATGAATTCGTCTTTTTGGGGTTGGTTGGACATGGATGGGTGGGTTAGCGTGCGCAAATGCCTTTGTACGGGCAATGTTCGCACTTTTTTAAATCATCGGTTTTGCGGATGGGCTCGGTGGGGTCCAGCATGCGCAGCACAATTTTGGTAACCAGCTCTTCCGAAGTCTTCACGAAGTCCTGGCCTTCGCTGGTCAGAAAGCCCAGGTCGGCGGAGAGCAGGCCTTTGTCCAGGTTGCGCATCGAGACGATGGCGGTGTTTTCGGTGTCGCGGTTTTCGGTGCTGGCCAGCATGAAGCGGTAGAGCCAGAGCTGGCGCACTTTGTCGGCGCTGGACGTGGCTTCCCAGAGCAGACGCTCGGTGGCTTCGGCCGGGCTGAGTTTGCCGCGGTTGGTGAGGTTGAGGTCGGTGGCTTCGACGAGGCCGGTTTTGTAGTCCACCACGCGCAGGCGGCCGTCGGGGAGCTGGTCCACACGGTCGGCTTTGCCGAAGAGGCGCACGGCCAGCTGCCCGGAGCCGGGCACGTCCACAAACACCGTGGCGGCCAAGTCTTTTTCCAGACTAAACAGGCGCAAGGGCAGGCCTTCGTTGGCTTCCAAGCCTTCGAGGTAGCGCGTGATGAGGCGCACCGCTACTTGGCCGTACACGTGGTTGAGGCCTTCGTCGGGGCGGGCGTGCTTTTCGGTTTCTTCCTGACGCAGGGCCTTGCGCACTTCCTCCGGAGCCTGTTTTATCAGGGCCGGTATGTCGGACGAAGTGAGCGGGCGGGCGTCCTGCTCGAAGGGACGCATCAGGTTTTCCAGGGCCGCGTGCACCATGGTGCCGAAACTGCCGGCTTCCAGCGTTTCTTCCACGGCCTCGTTTTCGTGAAAACGGGCCACTTTGGAAAAATAAAACCGCAGGGAGCAGGCCAGGAAATCATTCAGGCGAGAGGGCGAAATGTTGCGCTCCAGCACCCCGCGCAAGGCGGCGAGCATCTCCGGGTCCTTTTCCAGAATCAAGTCGCCTTCGTAGGGGGAGTTAAAAGTTGAAAGTGAAGAGTTAAAACCCGATTGGCCTTCGTCTTCTTTCAACTCTTCACTTTCAACTTTTAACTCTTTTCCAGGCACCGACACGGTGAGGTCTTCCAGCGTGAGCTGGGGGTTTTGGGGCAGCAAGTCGTTCTGCAGTTGCAGCAGGAAACGGCTGCGCTCGCCGCTCTTGATGCCTTCGGCGCCGGGCAGCACGTGCACCAAATCCACGCGCTTGGTGCGCTGCAGCAGGCGCCAAAAGTTGTAGGCCGCAATGGCCTCGGCATCGGCGTAAGTGGGCAGTTTGAACTCGGTGAGGACGTCGTAGGGAAACAGCGACTGCGACCTTTTGGGGGCCGGTAGCACGCCCTCGTTGCAACTGAGGATGATGACGTGGTCGAAGTCCAGGGCGCGGGTTTCGAGCAGGCCCATGACTTGCACATCGGCCAGCGGCTCGCCCGAAAAAGGCAGGCGGGTGCGCGCCATCTGCTCGTAAAGAAACCGCCGAAACGAGCGCACCGAGAGGCGCTGCTCGCGGCAGTCAAAGGCCGAATCGAGCTGTTTTATCAGCGTGTAAAACAGGTACAGGTACTCGGCCTCAATGCCCGACTGCTTGTCGGCGTACACCTGCTTGAGCAAGTCAATCAGGGTTTGGCAGGCCGCAATGATGTCGTCGCAGTTGTTCCAGGTTTTGAACAGGGCCTCGATGAGCGGGTGGTGGGCTCCCAGCTTCAACAGTTCGGTGGCCGGCAGGAGCACGGCGTTCAGGCGCACGATTTCGCGGCACACCTGGTCGAGAATGCCGTGGTACTGGGGCTGGTCGGGCTGGCGGTCCAGCCACTGCTGGTAGCGCCGCAAAAAGGGGTGGCCCAGCAGCTTGGTCACGGCCAGGTGGTGGTAGCGCGGCACGCCGTAGCCGCTTTCGGCGCTGCCTTCCCGGATGCCGGTGAGGTGCACTTCGAACAGCAAGTCGACCAGGTTGAACAGCGGCGTGGCCTGGAAGCTCAGGCCCATGGTCACGTTGTAGTCGGGCACTTCGTTGGGCGGCAGGCCGTGCAGCACGGGTAGGAGCATGGTCTCGTCGGGCAGCACCACGGCCACAGTGGAGTCAGGGTGCTGGCGGCGGGCTTCGGCCAGGAGCTGGCCGGCCAGCTTCCCCTGCATGCTGGGGTTGGCCACGCCGAGGTAGCGCACGTGGCGGGGCTGCCCGCGCAGCCATTCCACGCCCCCGCCAAAGTTTTCCAGCGGCAGCTGCCACCGCTCAAAATAGCGGCGCAGGTGCTGGCCGGCGCGGTTGGGCGAATCTTTCTCCAGGTAAAACGGGTCGGCATCGAAGCGGACTTCGGCCCGGCCGGCCCCGATGAGCAGGCGAATGAGCTTTTCTTCGGCTTTCGACAAGTTGCCCAGGCCCACGAAAACGTGGCGGGCCACTTCGGGCTCCGCGGGGTCTTGAATGCGCTTTTCCATCTTCTCCACGGCCATGCGGTAGGCCAGGCCGGGGTAGGCGAGGTGGGTGGCCAGCATGCGCCGTTTCAGCTCGCGGTACACCTTTTCGAGCTGGTCCCAGAAGCTGAAGGAGTGGGCGGCGGCGCGGCTGTTTTCCGGCAAGGCTGCCAGGTCCCAGCGCTCCAGGGCCTTGGCCTGGCTCAGGTATTCGAACACCTTGCGGGTGGGGGCCAGGTTCTGGTCGAGGTTGGAGAAGTCGCTGAGCAGCAGCCCGGCCCAGCCCACAAACCGGTCGAAGTCCAGGCCGGTGTCGATGCCCTTCAGGATGTCGTAGAGCAGCAGCTGGAGCGCAATGGGCTCTTCTACCTGCACGCCGGCCAGCTCCACCATGTAGTCTTCCATGGCGGCCACGCGCGGGGCCCACAAGGGCGCGCCGCCGGGCAGGGCCAGGGCCAGCTCGTTCTTCAAATACACCACGGCGCGGCGCGTGGGCACCACCACCACTAGGTCAGACAGTTCGTCGAGCGGGCCGGAGCCGTAGCGGTCCAGCAGCTCGCGGGCGGTTTGGGCCAGGAAAGAAACGGGCGCCGCCAGGGGGGCGGCGGGGGCAGCAAGGGGAAAAGGAGCGGAACGGGCAGGCATCGCAGCAAAGATACCCGGTTGGGGCGGGGCAAAACGCGTCAACAACCGTCCTTACCACGGGTGTTCCAGGGCGGCCTCGGTTTCGCACTGATTCACGAAGTCCCGGAGCAGGGCCATCAGCTCGGGGCGGGTGTGGGGGCGCGGCACGAGCAGCCCGGGCGAGTCGGGCGGCACGTAGCCGAGCAAGGTGCGCATGTCCGGGGCCTGCGCCACCCGAAAGCCCATGGACCAGTTCTGAAAAGTGCGTTCTTGGCAAGGGCCTTCGCTAAACACCGTGCAGTTGTAGTGGCGCGGGTCGGGCACGATGCGGTGGTAGTACAGGTTGCGGACTTCCTCGCGCGCGCCCTCCAGCACCTGCAGGAATCGGCCATCGGGCGTGTAAAGCAGCAAGCCCGTGATGTGATGCCGGTGGTTGTACGCACATGACTGATGCAGCAACTCCACCAATTCCGGCGTCTCGAAGGGCACCAGCGACAGACTCTGGTAAACGAGTTGATAAAGGCTCATGGCAGCAAAAAGCAAGTAAAACCAGCCTAGCTGACACGGCACATTCGGGAGCAAGCCCGGTGCCGGGGCGGCGTATCGAGAACCAATTTAACCAAATTGCGCAGCATTGCCACGGTCTTCTGCCGTTCTGAATCCACGGCAGGGATGGGCCAGCGGCATGTTCTCGGTTAGCGACGCGACGGGCACGAATGAGCTGCGTGGAATGGCCCTTATTATTATGCACTCGTGATTTTCTTTGCCCGGCTCACCGCCTGCCTTTTTATGCGCACTCCTTTGCTCTTTGCCGGCGCCCTGCTGCTGGCCGCTGCCGTACACGCCCAAACGCCTACTTTGCCCGACCCAGCCGCGGTGCCCGTGCCGCCCGCGCCCGAGCCGCTCTGGCGCAAGTCCGGCAAGGCCGGCCTGGGCCTCAACGAGTCACTGCTGAGCAGCAACTGGCGCGGGGGCGGCGTCAACACCATCGGCTTCAACGCCCTGGCCAACCTGAAAGCCAACCGCAAGCTCGGCGTCAACAGCTTCGACAACGAAGCCGACTTTCTCTTTGCCTTCTCCGAAACCAAAGGCCTGGGCTACCGCAAGGGCCAGGACCGCCTCTACCTCGACACCAAGTACGGCCGCGACATCAGCTCCGACTGGAACATGTTTCTTTCGCTGAACCTGCTCACCCAGTTCGCCGGGGGCTACAAGTACGACGAGGACGCCGCCGGCAACGACCGCGCCCGGCAGGTGTCCAGCTTCTTCGCCCCGGCCTTCCTCACGGCCGCCTACGGGTTCGAGTACCACCCCAACCCCACGTTTCGGGTGCGGCTGGCGCCGTTTGCGCCCCGCCTCACGGTGGTCAACCGCGTGGCGCGGTTCGTGGAGGTGCTCGGCGAGGCGCCCTACGGCGTGAACCCCGGCCGCAGCGCCCGCTGGGAAATCCTGGCCGCGCAAGTGCTGGCCGAATACGACAAGAACCTCGGCCCCGCCGTCAACCTCAAGGCCCGTTACCTGCTGTTCGCCAACTACGGCAACTTCAACACCCGCGAAATTGACCACCGCCTTGACCTCGCCCTCACCGCCAAAGTGGGCAAATACGTGAACGTCGCCCTCAACGGCATCGCCCTCTACGACTTCGACCAGGACGCCGGCGTGCAATATTCCCAAGGCCTCAACCTCGGCATCGCCTACGCCTTCCAGAATTTTGGGGCCGCGAAGAAATAAGGAGCTTCCTAGAGCCCGCCCCGCTCCCAGGCCGCTATTTCGGCTGCCAGGTTGCGGCGCGCTGGTGCCTCAAGTTCGGCCCGCATGGCCGGCGTTCGATACAGTTCCGGCGCCGCCAGCATCTTGGCCAACACCTTGCGCCGGCCCGGCCGGTAGAGCAAGTCGGGCACCAGCTGGTACTCCTCCCGTACCTGATGCGCGTAGCTCCAGTATTCAGCTTCCGAAGCCCCCAAAATGCTCAGGTCGGCATCAAGAAAATACAGCAAATCCGTATCATCCGGCGGCTGCGGCTGGGTGTGGTCGGCGGTGCGCTCAATAAGGAAAATCACCCGGTGCTGCCGTTCCGGCTCCAAGTTGGTTTCGCGCAGAAAAACTTGGGCAAGGGCGGCACTCTGCGCCTCGTTGTCGGAGCGCAAAGCGTGGTACACGGCGTCGTGATACCACACCGCGAGTTGCACCACCACGGCATCCTGGAGCGGGCAGCACGCCACCCGAGTCAACAGGTTGGAGACGTGATGCAAAGTGTGATAGTGCCGCTCTGGCGCCATGTAAGCCGATGCCAACTGCTGAAAAACGGCTGCCCGGCGCGCTGCGTTGGGCAGCAGCGGCGCGGTGAGGGTGTGCCAGCGGGCCGCTAGCGAGGCTAATGTGTCCGACATGCCGCCAAGGTACACGGGCACGTGAAATAGAAGAGGTGAATGCCACCAACATCACCCTCAGCAAAGAGCCCAGACATGCCCAATTCGTTACTTCTTTGCGACCAGTGCCATGGCCTCCGAAAACGTGGTGACCCAATAATCGGCCTCGTGGGCTTTCAGGTAGGCCAGGAACTTGCGGTGGGCTTGGCTGGAGATTTTGAATATCTGGCCGCTTACGCCGTGAAATTGGTAAACGCCCATGCCGTGGGACTGCTTCACTTTTTCGGCAAAGGCAATGAGCTCCTCGTACGTCGTGCCGGGTTCCACCAACCAACTGGGCACCTGCGCCGGGTTCAGGACTGCAAAATCGGTGATGATGCTGGTGCGGTCGCCGCCCCCGCGGCAGAAAGTGACCAAGCCACTGGCCCGCACCGCCGGGGCGTAGTCGATGGGCCCAATAAACGTGTTGCCGCACGGAAAGGCGAAAGACCGGCGGGTTCGGCCGGGGTCCAAGAGGGCCAGCAGGGCGTTCTGTGTTCTGATTTCCTGCAGGAGGCGGGCCACGGTGTAGCGCTCGATGGCCGCGGTTTTGGTCCAGCCCAACTTTTCAGGGCAGGGGTGAAACAGGGTATGATTGGCCAATTCGTGGCCGTGCGCGGCGGCCGCACTCCACCCCACCACGGCGGCTGGCGCTTCCCCAATCACCTCCGTCGGCGAAGAGCCCGCAATGGAATTCAAGAAGAACGTTGCCTTCAGACCCGCCGAATCGAGCTGGGGCAGGGCCGTGGTGAGCTGCGTGTCCAGCCCGTCGTCATACGTGAGGCAGATAATGGCTTTGCGCGCCTGAACCGGTTTTTTCGGCGGCGCAACGGCACTGGCATGGCTCGCGCAAAGCAGGGCGGTTAGCAGGATTCGGACTGTCATATTCTAATATAGTGACTTTTCCGAAATAGCAACGTGCCCGTACGCGCCATTACCACACCGTCCTGGTTTGCGCGCCTCCAACACTTTGTGCACTGAAGGAATAATCCGGAAACCGGCTGGCAATGGAGCGTCGCTTACAGCCGGTGGAGCAAAGTTTTCAGCAGCTACCGGTTGCTACCGCAGCGCGTAAATCCGCTCAATTATCTCCACCACTTTCAGTCCTTCCAGCGCATTGGTGGTGGCGCTGCTGCGGTGCTGCACGGTGTCCACCACGTTTTCGATGACCTGGACGTGGTTGGCGGCCGAACCCTGAAAAGAGCCGTAGTTGTTGGCGGGATTGGTGGGGGGAAGGTCCGGCAAGTCATACCCCTCCAGGTGGCAGTATTCGACTTTGTCCATGTACTGGCCGGCAATGCGCAGGCTGCCGCGCTCGGCCACCACGGTGAGGCTGCTTTCTAGGTTGCGGTCCCACACGGCGGTGCTGTAGCTGAGGGTGCCGCTGCCGCCGCGCACCAAGTCAAAGGTAACCAGGCCGCTGTCCTCGAATTCTGTCAGGCCGGCGTGGGCGAAGTCGCGGAAGCGGGCCGAAAGGTTGGTCACGTCGCCAAACACCCAATACAATAAATCGACGAAGTGGCTGAACTGGGTGAAGAGCGTGCCGCCGTCGAGCGCTTGGGTTCCTTTCCAGCCGCCGGGGCGGTAGTAGCGGGCGTCGCGGTTCCAAAAGCAGTTGAGCTGCACCAGAAACACCTGGCCGAGGCGGCCTTCGTCCACCACCTGCTTTAGCCAAGCGGCGGGCGGGGAGTAGCGGTTCTGCATCACCCCAAACGCCAAGCGGCCGGTTTCTTGAGCCGTGCGCACAATGGTTTCGGCATCGGCCTGGGTGAGGGCAATGGGCTTTTCGATGAGCGCGTGCAAGCCGTGCCGCAGGCCAGCCACGGCCTGCGGGGCGTGGCAGCCGTTGGGCGTGGCTACGGTGAGCACGTCGGCGGGTGGGCCGGCGTGCAGGAACTCTTCGAGGGAAGCGAAGAAGGGCACGCTGGGAAACTCCGCGGCCAGGCCGGGCCGCAGGTCGGCGCGCACGTCAATCAGGGCCACCAGGGCGGCCCCGGGGTGGCGGGCCACCAGGGCCGCGTGGCGGCGGCCGATGTGGCCCACCCCGCAAATGGCGAAGCGAACGAAAGGCGGGTGCGGCATCAAAGACGGGGAAAAGGCATGGGGCGCGCGGCGCTAGTTTTGGTAGTTGGCGTAGCGCTCCAGCAGGCCGTTGCGAAACAGCAGCTCCCACTCCTTGCCCTGAAACCGGCTGTAGTACCAAGCCGTCATCCGCTCTTCTTCCATGCTCTCGGCTTTGCGCTTGGGCTTGCCCATGGCCAGCTCCACGTCCTTCATGCTCATGCCTTTCACCAGCACGCCTTGCTGAATGGCTTTCCAATACGTGTCTTTGGCCACGCCAGCGGCAGCGCGCGGGTCGGTGGCGCTGAAACAGCGCTGGAAGGCCTCGGGAAGGAGTTCGCCGTTGAGGAAGGTGTGCGCGGCGTTGGTGCCGCTCAGCACGTAGTCGTGCTCCTGCACCTGGCCGGTGCCCACGTATTCGAACTTCAGGCGCACGGGCAGCCGCCCGGTACCCGCCGCGGCCTTGGTGATTTTGACCGGGACAAACTTGGGCAGGTACTGCACGTCGTCGCGAGTGGAGCCGGCGCCGATGTACTGCTCCAGCACGAAGAACGTGCGCCCCACGAGCACCTTTTGGGCTTTTTCCACGTCGTCGAGCAGCACCAGGCACGGAGCGCCCACGGGGCTTTCGCCGCTCTTCAGCTTCGCCAGGGGGGTGTTGATGACGTGCGCGTATTGTTTGCCGCTGGGGGCCTTGAAGACGACGGCCACCTGCTCGGTGCCGCTGCCCGTGTCCTTGCCGTCGTGGCCGCGGTCGCGGAACGCATCGAGGCGCTGGAAGGTGAACACCTGGCCCGCCAGCTTGTCGTCGTCGGGCGAAACCCCGTAGAGGTCGGTGCCCGTGAACGTGGCGCCTTTCAGCGCCATGAGCGGACAGTCGAAGCCGGCATCGGCGGCCTGCACCCGGAACCGCATGCCCGGCTGCCAGGCCAGCAGGCTGCGGTAAGGAAATTCTTTCTGAAAATTAACGGCCTGCGCCCAGCCGGGCAAGCTCAGCCCAAGCAGGACAACCGCGGTGAGGGAAGGTTTTCTCATGCAATGGAGGAAGAAAAGCAGAAAAGGCCGCGCGAAATGGCCCTTGGTACAAACATAGCACCTGCGGGTGCGTGGGTTTCGGGTGGCGCGGT
>DASVTG010000113.1:0-2640 GCA_036387695.1 Hymenobacter sp.
CGCCGGTGCCTTTTGCCCCGCAGCTAGCCAACTCCCGCTGGGTTGATTCGGTGATGCACACGCTCACGCCCGATCAGCGCGTGGCCCAGCTGTTTATGGTGGCCGCTTACTCCAACAAAACCCGCCTGGACGAGGATTCCGTGTCGACGCTGGTGAAGCAATACGGCGTGGGCGGCCTGATCTTTTTTCAGGGCGGCCCGGTGCGGCAAAGCAAGCTCCTAAACCGCTACCAGCGTGAGGCCAAGGTGCCCCTGCTGGTGGCCATGGACTGCGAGTGGGGCGTAGGCATGCGCCTGGACAGCACCACGCGCTTTCCCTACCAGATGAGCATGGGCGGCCTGCGCGACAACCAGCTGCTGTACGTGATGGGCCAGGAAATTGCGCGGCAATTCAAAAGGCTAGGTATGCACGTCAACTTTGCGCCGGTAGTGGACGTGAACAACAATGCCAGCAACCCCGTTATCGGCTTCCGCTCCTGGGGCGAAAACCGCGAAAATGTGACCGAGAAAAGCTTTCAGTATATGAAGGGCATGCAGGACGCGGGCGTGCTGGCCGTCGCCAAGCACTTCCCCGGTCACGGCGACACCGATACCGATTCGCACCTGGCCTTGCCCCTCATCCGCGTTGATGCGCGCCGCATCGATACGCTGGAGCTGTTTCCGTTCCGGAGCCTGATGCGCCGTGGGCTGGGCGGCGTGATGATAGCCCACCTCAACATTCCGGCCCTGGACAGCACGGGCCTGCCCTCCACCCTTTCCAAGCCCATCGTGACGGACCTGCTCAAGCAAAAGCTAGGTTTTGATGGTGTGATCTTCACCGATGCCATGAACATGAAGGGTGTGATCAACAAGTACCCGCCCGGCGACGCTGACCTGCGGGCGTTGCAGGCCGGCAACGACATTCTGGAGTTTTCGCGCAACGTGCCGCTGGCCCTGCGCATGGTGCGCGAGGCCATCAACAACGGTCAGCTTAGCCAGGCCGACATTGATGCCCGCTGCCGCAAGGTGTTGGCCCTGAAGCAGTGGTCTGGCCTGAACCACTACAAGCCCATCGACCTTCGGAATCTTTATCAAGACCTGAACACCCCCCACGCCAACTACCTCACGCGCCGCCTCTCGGAGCTAAGCGTGACGCTGCTGCGCAACCAGAAAAACCTGCTGCCCTTGCAGCGCCTCGATACGCTGCGCCTGGCCACGCTCACCATCGGCACCAAAGACACCACCTCTTTCCAGCGCATGGTGGCCGACTACGCACCCGTGCGCCACTTCTGGCTGTCGGCCACGGCTTCGCTTAATGAGCTGACTACCATGCGCGAAACCCTGAAGCCGTACAACGTGGTGCTGGTGGGCGTGAACAACTTAGGTAGTCTGCCCGCCACTAGCTTCGGCGTGACGCCCGAGGTCAATGTGATACTGCACGAGCTGGAAGGCCAAAAGCAAAAGGTGGTCGTGAGCGTGTTCGGCAACGCCTACTCGCTGGCCCGCATCCGTGACCTGGACCGCGCCGACGCCGTGCTGCTGGCGTACCAGGAAAGCCAGAATGCCCAGGAAGTGACGGCCGAAATCATCTTCGGCGGCCTGGGTGCCACGGGCAAGCTGCCCGTCACGGTGAGCAGCCGCTTCTCCGCGGGCGCGGGCCTGACAACCCAGGGCGGCCTGCGCCTGAACTACGGCTACCCGGAGGCCGTGGCCATGAACAACAACCTCGAAGCCCGCGTGGACTCGATTGTCAACAACGCCATTGCCGCTAAAGCCCTGCCCGGTGGCGAAGTCGTTATTGCCCGCAAAGGCGTGGTGGTACTGCGCAAAAGCTACGGCACCCACAGCTTCGCTGACGCGCCGGCTCAGGCCGGCAAGCCTAGCCGCCCCGTTCGCAACACTGATATCTACGACCTGGCTTCCGTCACGAAAGTATCGGCGGCGCTGCCCTCGCTGATGAAGCTGCAGGATGAGGGCAAGTTCAACCCGGAAATGACCATGGGCCAGGTGTTTCCGGCGTTTGCCAAGACCAACAAGAAGGACGTGAAGCTGCGCGATGTGCTCACCCACCAGGCCCGCCTGAAAGCCTGGATTCCTTTCTGGAAAGACTACGTGAAGAAAGACGGCACCATGCGCCGCCGCTTCTTCCGTGCCGACTCCTCGCGCCGGTTTCCGCTGCCCGCTACGCGCAATCTGTGGGCGCGGAAGGATTTTCCAGAGCGCATCCACAAGGCCATTGGCGAGTCGCCGCTGAACGAGAAGCCAGGCTATGTGTACTCCGATCTGTCGTTTATCATGTATCCGGTGTTCGTGCAGGCAGCTTCCGGCCAACCACTTAACAAGTTCGCGGAGCAGAATTTCTACCGGCCGCTGGGCGCCACTACCCTAGGTTATAACCCCACGAACCGCTTCCCAATCGCTCAGATTGTCCCCACGGAATACGATTCGCTGTTTCGGCGGCAGCAGCTCCACGGCACCGTGCACGACGAAGGCGCGGCCTTGCTGGGTGGGCTTTCCGGCCACGCCGGGCTTTTTGCCAATGCCAATGACCTGGCCAAGCTCGTGCAGATGTACGCCTGGAATGGTCGCTACGGCGGGCAGCAGCTCATCAAAGCCGAAACCCTGGCCGAATACGAGCGCTGCCAATTTTGCCCCACCAACC
>DASVTG010000114.1:0-3747 GCA_036387695.1 Hymenobacter sp.
CGGCCCACCACGTCGGTGTTTTGCTGCACGCCCCAATCAAAACGGCGGACGGTATAGCTTTTACCATCAAGGACAAGCGAGGCGCTAAACGACATAAAGGCAAGGCGAGGTGGAAGATGCCGCCGGCAAAACAAGCCGACAACACGTAACATTACGGCAGGAAAAGCAAAAAGATAGCCCGGCCCCGGCGACGCCCCTCCGGCGCCGGCAACGAATTGCCGGCGCCCGGCGTAGGCCCAGCGCCGAAAAAGTGCCGCCGTTGCCTTTTGCTGGCCCGT
This sequence comes from Hymenobacter sp., assembly GCA_036387695.1. Taxonomy (GTDB): domain Bacteria; phylum Bacteroidota; class Bacteroidia; order Cytophagales; family Hymenobacteraceae; genus Hymenobacter. Next base: position 279 of record DASVTG010000114.1, read on the forward strand.
TTTACCTGCTGACCTTGTCCCGCATGAGTGCCTCCTACTACCGCCTGCCGCTTGATTTAGAAGAAATTTTGGACCGCCAGCAACTGCCGCGCTGCTCTGTGCAAGAGTCAATTGCCCAGCACCTGTACCTGATGCTGACCACCTACTTCGGCGAGTCGCGTTTCGAGCCCGATTTTGGCTGCCAGGTGTGGGAGCAGGATTTTGAGGCCATGACCACCATGCGCTGGAAAGACAACGTGCAGCACTCCGTGGAACAAGCCATCCGCGACTTTGAGCCGCGCCTGGCGCGTGCCCGGGTGGAAGTAGCGGTGTCCGACTTTGAGCTGAAAAACGTGAGCCAGCGCATCCGCAAGCGCTTGGAAGTGACCGTGAACGCGGCGCTGCACCGCACCGACGAGCCGTTTGCTTTTCAGGCCAGCCTGTTTGTGGCACCGCTGTCGGTTGACTAAATCTGGAAGCATAGCGGATGAAACGCTCACGCGGAGCGCCGCCGAAGCATCTCTCCCGTGAGGCTAGCTGTTTTTAATCAGGACACTCTTGCAGTAGAGATGCTTCGGCGGCGCTCCGCGTGACGTTCTTGTCAACTCGAATACTTACAAAGACCTTTTTCCTCCTTTTCCCCGTGCTGCCTCCCTTATCGTTTCCCTCGCCGGCCGCCCCTGATTTTAGCAAAGCCAGTGTCAAAAGCCGCCTCGCGCGCCAGGCGGCCGAGTTGTGGGGCTACTCCGAGGCCGACCTCGACGGCTTCGACCCGCTGGTGAACCTGCTGCTGGAAGCTTGCGCCGTGGAATTTGAAAAAATCGGCCAGGAACTCAACAACACCCAGTACCGCCTGATTGAGCGGCTGGCCACGCTGCTTAATCCGGACGTGGTGGATGCCCCGCGGCCGGCCCACGCCGTGGCCCAGGCCCGTGCCCGCGAGGCCGTGGTGCGCCTGCCCGAAGACGCCCAGTTTGTGTTCGAGCCCCCCACCGTGGGCCGCAAAGTGGCGGGCCAGGAAACCTTTTTCTCGCCCCTGCAAGCCACGCGCCTCGTGAGCGGCACGGTGCGCTGCCTGGCCACCGATGCCACGGTGTGGCAAATAGAGCCCACGGGCCAGAAACGCGTGGTGGCCCAGGCCCTGGCGCCGCCCCCCGCCGAGCACCGCCGCCTCTGGATAGGCCTGGAGCTCCCCACCGAAGGCGTGAGCCTGGCGGACCTGACGTTCTACTTCGATTGGTTGAACGAACCGCGCCGCGCTTCCTACGCCGCCTTCTTGCCCGGCGAGCGCTGGCTGCTGGGCGGCGCCGAGCTGGGCGCCAGCCAAGGCTTGGCCCAAGCGGCCGGCACGCCGGACCCCGCGGGTTCGCTCAACGGAGAGTACGACTACCTGCAGCGCGCCGAGCAGCAGGTGCGCTCCCTCTACGAGCCTTTCTTTGTGCGGCTGGAGGAGCCCGCCGGGGCGCTGGCTGCCTACGTGCCGCGCCCGTACCCAGCGGAGCTGGCCGTAGGGTTCACGGACCCGGCCGCCGAGCTGCACGCCCTCACGCAGCCGCTCACGTGGCTGGAAGTGCGCTTTGCCCACGCGCTGCCGCCCGAGGCCTTCGACCAATTGGTGTGCGCCCTCAACTGCTTTCCGGTGCTCAACCGGCGCTTGCACAAGGTGCTGTTTCGCTTGCAGCCGGCCCTCAACCTGTTTCCCCTGGTGAGCGAGGAGCCGTTTTTGGCCGTGCGCGACGTGTACAGCCTCAGCAACGTGGCCTACCGCTCCACCACGCTCAGCGACCTGTCGGAAGGCGCCACCGACACTTACACCTTGCGCACCCATGGCGTGGGCCGCTTCGACACCCGCACCGGCCGCGAAGCCCTGCGCGAACTGCTCGAACTGCTGCGCGACGAAAGCCGGGCTTTCACGGCGGCCGGGACCGATTTTATTGGGTCCATTCTGCGCGAGCTCGACCAAAACCTGGCCCGCCTTGAAGAGCGCCTCGACCGCAACCGCGCCGCCGAACAGCCCGTGCCTTACCTGCTGCTGCGCCCCTTGAACGTCAACGACAGCGTGTACCTTGAATACTGGTCGAGCAACGGCGAGGCGGCCAACCGTTTGCCCGCCGGCAGTCGCCTGCGCATTCACGACGGCCACTACATCGACGAGGTGCGCCTGCTCACCACCACCAGCGGCGGCCGCGAACGGCCCCGGCCCGAGGAGCGCACCCACGCCCTGCGCCGCAACCTGCTGGCCCGCAACCGCCTCGTGACCCTGGCCGACATCAAAGCCGCTTGCTGGGCCGAGCTGGGGCCGCACCTGGAGTCGGTGCACATCGAAAAAGGCTTCCAAACCGGCACCACGCCCACGGCCGGGTTCATCCGCTGCATTCGCGTGGAGCTGACGCCCAGCGAGCCCAGCCGCCTGAGTGCCCCGGAGTGGCAGCGCACCGCGCAGGAGTTACAAACCACCTTGGCCGGCCAGTCGGCCATGAACTTGCCCTACGAAGTGATGGTAAAATTCACCATCACGGCCCCCCCGGTCAGAATCTAAAAGCCCCGAGGCTCCTGAAATTGCTACTGGTGGTTGGGAGCGTGGGCGTGGCTGCGTTGGCCGGCGTCGTCTGGGTCTTCGCCATTGGCACGGCCAGCGCGAGGTACGAGCTGGAGCTGACCCTGCGCGACGCCACCGGGCAGCCGCTGCGGCTCCAGCCGGTGCTGGTGTGGCGCTACGATTACCCCATCAAAGAGCTGCGTACCGACCCGGCCGGCCGCCTGACAGTGTCCGGCCGCGAGCAGTTTGCCACCAACGTGCTCACCGGCCCGATGCTTTTCTTATCCGGCTGGCGTTTCCTGGCCTTTCGCCGCTGTACTACCGCTTCGAGCTGCGCCGCAATGGCCCGGCCCCTTACCAATTGTTCAACAGCGAAGTCTTCGAGCCGGAGCCGCGAATCGGCGCAGTGGCCCGGCCCCTTACGAAGTGTTCAACACCCAGTACGACTACACCTGGGGCCACCAATGGGTGAACGATTTCGATGTTAACGGCCGGGTGCGAAGCAGCACCAAGCCGGATAAAAATGGCAAAGTTGACACCACGGTGCCGCCCGTTGGGGGCCAAACGCTGCTCTGGCACCCCACTGCCTCCCTGCGCCGCATAGCAAAGGAAGGCGCTGGCTCGCGCTACTACCTCGCGCTACTACATTGAACTCAACCTACAGCAAAAAGGCGTCCGTTGAGGACGGTACTGGGCAGCCATGATGCCTCGACTCACACTACCTGGGCCGTCGCCGGAAACAAAAGCTTCCTCGAAGCCTACCCGCTGGCCCGCGGCAAAGCTGACGGTTTCGCAGACCGTGCGCCGGTACGTTTCGAATCAAGGTGACGTAACCTGCTAATGCCTTGTGAGCCGCGTGGGCCCAGGGCTAGCAACTGGTCGTCTTCGGGCACGTCCAGCAGTAGATGCGACAGGCCGTGGCGAACTTTGGCCGCCACCTAGCCCCGCTCG
>DASVTG010000115.1:0-2581 GCA_036387695.1 Hymenobacter sp.
AAGGGTCATGAAACAGAGAGGCCAGGCAGCGCGGCCATAATGGTGCGGGTGGCGCCGGCTTGGCCGTGCACGTAATCCAGTACGGTGTCTTGAAGGCGCAGGCGAGCGGCTTCGTCGTGCATCAAGAAGGTGAACGCGGCCTCTAGCTCCGCCGCGTTGTGCACGGAAAATGCGCACTTGAGCTCCACCAGCTCAACGGCTTCCTGAAATTTAGCATAGACGGGGCCAAAGAACAACGGCAGGCCAAACGCGGCCGCTTCCAGCGTATTGTGCAAGCCCTTGCCAAACGCCCCGCCGATGTAGGCGTAGTGCCCGAACCGGTAGAGCTGGCTCAGCAGCCCAACGTTGTCGAACAGCAACACCCGCGCCTGGGCCACGGTTGCGGGCTGGGCCTGCGAGTAGCGCTGTACCTGGCCCGGCAGCACGGCTTCGACCAAGCGCAGGTTGTTCTCGGTGATTTCGTGGGGCGCCACCAGCACGCGAATTTGGTGCTGGTAGCGCTGCAGCAAAGGCGCCAGGGTAGGCAGGTCTTCGGGCCAGCTGCTGCCCACCACCAGCACCGGAGCCCCGTCGGCCACAAAGGCTTCGACCACGGGCAAGGACCGGCCCGCGGCCGCGGCCGTGGCCACCACCGTATCGAAACGCGTGTCGCCGGCCACGCTCACTTGCGTCAGGCCCGCGTTGCGCAGCAGCTCGGCCGAGGCGTCGTTTTGGGTGAAGATGTGGGCGAAGCGGGTCAGGATGCGGCGGAAGAAACCGCCCCAGTGCTTGAAGAAAACCTGGTCGGCCCGAAAGATGGCGGACACCACCACCGCGGGAATGCGCCGCCGATGCGTTTCGGTCAAGAAATGATACCAAAACTCGTACTTCACAAACACCACCAAGCGGGGCCGCACCACGTCGAGGAAGGCGCGGGCGTTGCGGCGCGTGTCCAGCGGCAGGTAAAAGATGTAGTCAGCCCCCGGCCAGGTCTTGCGAATTTCGTAGCCCGAAGGAGAAAAAAACGTGAGAACCAGCTTGGTGCCGGGGTGGGCCTTCCGGTGGGCTTCGAGCAAGGGCCGGCCCTGTTCAAACTCGCCCAGCGAGGCACAGTGAAACCACACCCGGGGCGCGGGGTCGGCCCCGATGGTGCGGGCAATGTGGGCCAGCAGCCCGCGGCGCCCCGCCACCCACGCCGCGGCCTTGGGCACGAAGGGCGCCAACAGGCGCAGCAACAGGCCGTAAAGGCCCAGGGCAGTATCGTAGAAGAAAAGCAAGGCCCAAAATTACGCAATGCGGGCCCATTCTGTGCTTGCCGTTGCGTTTACAGCTGCGTGTCGGCTTCCCAGTCTGCCGGGCAGGATTCGCCGTTTTTCTCAAAGTGCTGCAAGGCGTCTATCATGCGCAGGGCCTCGTTGAGGCTGCGGCCCAGGGGCCGGTCGTTCACGAGCTGATGCCGCACGATGCCGTCTCTGTCAATCAAAAACAGGCCGCGGTAGGCCATCGGCGAGCCCGTATAGGTCATCTCGGCCTGTTCGTTGTAGTCGTAGTGCCCGCCCAGCACGTCGTAATTGGCCGCAATGGTTTTTGTGGCATCTGCCACTAGCGGGTACTTTACTCCGGCAATGCCTCCCCGGTCGCGCGGGGTAAGCTGCCACGCCAAGTGCGCATACTGCGAATCGGTGGAACAGCCCACCACGGCCACGCCCCGGCGCTCAAACTCCTCCAGACGGTCCTGAAAAGCCAGGATTTCGGTGGGGCAGACCAGGCTAAAATCTGCCGGATAAAAGTAAAACAGGACGTGTTTTTTGCCCAAGTAACGGTCCAGCGAAAAGTCAACCTCAAAAGTGCCGTCTATTACAGCAGTAGCTTTAAATGAAGGGGCGCGCTTGCCCACGAGAATTGCCATTAATAGTGATGTGAAAAGGTGATGATATGAAAAGGTGAAAATGGCGCGAACCAGAGGTCGAAGGCAGATACGTAACGGACGAAGTTATTGCTGGTCTTACCCCTGCATTTGCACATCGTCGCATTTTCACAGCAAAAAATTACCGTCCCTTAAACTCCGGCTTGCGCTTCTCCACGAAAGCGGCCATGCCTTCTTTCTGGTCCTCCGAGGCGAACGTGAGGTAAAAGTTCTTGCGCTCGAAGTGCAGGCCTTCGTCCAGGTGCGTTTCGAAAGCCCGGTTCACCGATTCTTTGGCCAGGCGGGCCGCCACCGGGCTCATGGCCGCAATGCTGGCCGCCAAGCGGTAGGCTTCTTCCAAGTACTGGCCCACGGGCACCACGCGGTTCACCAAGCCCACGCGGTGGGCTTCCTGCGCCGAGATGAACTCGCCGGTGAGCACCTTTTCCATGGCTTTGGCCTTGCCCACGGCGCGGGCGAGGCGCTGGGTGCCGCCCGCGCCCGGCATGGTGCCAATCTTGATTTCGGGCTGCCCAAACTGCGCCGTTTCCGAGGCCACCAGCATGTCGCAGGTCATGGCCAACTCGCAGCCGCCCCCCAGCGCAAAGCCCGACACGGCCCCAATCAGCGGCTTGCGAAACTTGCGAATCTGGTCCCAGGTGCTGAACTGGTCGGTGATGAGCATGTCGATGGCCG
>DASVTG010000116.1:0-3371 GCA_036387695.1 Hymenobacter sp.
CACCCCATTGAGCGGCTGTTCAGCCGCCTCAAGCAGTTTCGCCGCGTGGCCACGCGCTATGACAAACTCGATGCGCATTTTTTGTCTTTTGTTCACCTGGCCGCAACCGTCCTCTGGCTACGCGAATGTTAACAGCTCCTAGTAAGGAACGTCATGCTGAGCGGAGCCGAAGCATGACGTTCTTGGTTGTTATAGAGGTAACTACTTAATGCGTAGCTTCTTGCCCGGCTGCAGGATTTTCACGCCCGGATTCAGCCTTTTCAACGTGCTCAATCCCACGCCGTACTTTTCGGCGACTTCCGATAGGGTGTCGCCCGAGCGGACCTTGTGCGTCACCACCTGCCGGGCCCGCGACGGCGCACTTCGGCTGCTGCTGCTCCGGCTGCTGCCACTACGGCTTCCACTGCTTCGGCTGCGCCCAACGGCCCGGCTGTAGTAGTTGAACAGTTGCGACGTGATGGTAAAATTGTCCTTCCGCAGCTTGTAGCCGGGGAAATCGTACATCAGCGCCGGGTTGATGGGGTTGCCCTGGTAGCGCACCTCAAAGTGTAGGTGCGAGCCCGTGCTGCGGCCCGTGCTGCCCCCATAGCCCAGGAGCTGGCCGGCCTTAACGAAGGTGCCAACCGTGACGAGCGTTTTGCTCATGTGGCCGTAAATGGTTTCCAAGCCATTGTAATGGCGCACCAGCACGTAGTTGCCGTAGCCGCCGCCGTCCCAGGCGCTGATGCGTACCACGCCGTCGTAAGCCGATTTAACCGAGTCGCCGGTTTCCAAGTCCAGGTCCATGCCGTAGTGCCAGCGGTAGCCCCGGAAAGCGAACCCCGACGTAACAGGCGTGCTAACCAGCGGCATTTCGGCGTAGCGCTGCCGGGACGGGTCCACCAGCTTCAGCTTCAGCGAGTCGCGGTAGCTGCGGCCGTCCACGCGGTAGGGGTTCACGCTGTGCGTGTCCCAAATGGAATAATAGCCCGCCACTTTCACCCACGATGAATCAATCAGCACTTCTTCGGACATCTCCACAATTTCCTGACCGCCCTCGTTCAGCCGGGAGGTGTCTTCGCTCACGATGCTGAGCTTTTTGGCCGGATTGAAGAAGATGGATTTGGCGGCGTCGGAGTTGTCGTCGGGGAGTTCTTCGGTTTCAATCACCGTGGTGGTATCGGGCCGCACGTAGCGCATCCGGGGCGTTTTTATGCGGAAAAAGTCCGCGTTGCCCGTTTTACTGCTGGTTTTTGCCTTGGTGCGGGGCGCCTTGCGGCGTTGCGCCTGGGCTGGGCTCAGCAGGCCCACCAGTAGCAGCAACAGCGCCAGCAACGGCAGAGCCGGGCGCCAGTAAGTTGTTTTTAAGAAAGTCAAAAGCAAGCAAAAAAAGGCCAATGGCTCAGGTATAATACCCTTTGCCTCGTGCCGTTCGGTCTAAACAAAGCGTGTTAGAAGAAACGAACCACAAAGCTCGTCTTTTCTAACACGTGTTCACTAACTCAACAAGGCAAATTTTAGTGTATGCCCAGCGCGGCCAGGTAGCGCTCGGCGTCCAGGGCGGCCATGCAGCCAGTGCCAGCGGCCGTCACGGCCTGCCGGTAAGTGTAGTCCTGCACGTCGCCGCAGGCAAATACACCGTCCACATTGGTTTTGCTGGTGCCGGGAATGGTCTTTAAGTAACCCTGCTCGTCGTGGTGCAGGTAGGGCTGAAAAATCTTGGAATTGGGCTCGTGGCCAATGGCGACAAAGAAACCGGTCAGCGGAATTTCACGCGTTTCGTGGGTCAACAGGTTTTTCACCCGCACACCTTCGACGGCGTGCTCGCCCAGAATCTCATCCGTCACGGTATCGAACAGTACCTCAATTTTGGGGTTGTCCAGCACGCGCTTCTGCATGATTTTCGAGGCTTTCATCTCGCTCTTGCGCACTATCATGGTCACCTTGCTGGCGAGGTTGGCCAGGTAAGTGGCTTCCTCGGCCGCCGTGTCGCCGGCGCCCACAATGGCCACTTCTTGCCCACGGTAGAAAAAGCCGTCGCAAACAGCGCAAGCCGATACCCCCGAGCCGTTCAGCTTGGCCTCCGAAGGCAGCCCCAACCACTTGGCCGAAGCACCCGTGGCAATAATCACGGCGTCGGCCGTCAGTTCCGTGGTTTCGTCAATGGTGATTTTGCGCGGCGTCACCGAAAAGTCAACGGCCGTGGCAATGCCGTAGCGGATGTCGGTTCCAAAGCGGGTGGCCTGCTTTTTCAGGTCCTCCATCATCTGGGGGCCGTTCACGCCGTCGGCGTAGCCGGGAAAGTTCTCCACGTCGTTGGTGATGGTGAGCTGGCCGCCGGGCTGCAGGCCCATGTACATGACCGGCGCCATGTTGGCCCGTGCAGCGTAGATGGCCGCCGTATAACCGGCCGGGCCGGAGCCTATAATCAGGCATTTGATGTGTTCAGACATTTCAAAAGTAGTGGCGCAAGGCAGGGCCTTGCGCCTCGATGAACGATGGATAACAATAACTGTGCGACGCCAAAAGCCCCGCCGCACTCCATTTGCAGGACAACCCGGTAGACGCGGAAATGCGCAAAACCGTACAAAAAACCCCAACCTAATGGTTGGGGTTTTTCATTCTGCAAAACTAATTGATTAGCCGAGATAAGGCTTCAGCGCTTTGGAGCGCGACGTGTGACGCAAGCGGCGAATAGCTTTCTCTTTAATCTGGCGCACCCGCTCGCGGGTCAGGTTAAACTTCTCGCCGATTTCCTCCAAAGTCAAAGCAGCTTCGCCGTTCAACCCGAAGTACAGCGTGATGACGTCAGCTTCGCGCTTGGTGAGCGTGCTCAGGGCCCGCTGCACCTCCTTGCGGAGCGAGTCGTTCATCAAAGCCATGTCCGGCGACTCCTCGTCCTCGTTTTCGAGCACGTCAAGCAGACGGTTTTCTTCGCCCTGCACAAAAGGAGCATCCACCGACACGTGGCGGCCGCTGATTTTCAACGTGTCCACCACTTCCGAAGTGGTCAATTCCAGCACCTCGGCAATTTCCTCGGGCGAGGGCTCGCGCTCAAATTTCTGCTCCAGTTCCGAGAAAGATTTGCTGATTTTATTCAGCGAGCCCACGCGGTTCAGCGGCAAGCGCACAATGCGGCTTTGCTCAGCCAAAGCCTGCAGAATGGACTGGCGAATCCACCACACGGCGTAGGAAATGAATTTAAAACCACGGGTTTCGTCAAAACGTTTGGCTGCTTTGATGAGGCCGAGGTTGCCCTCGTTGATGAGGTCGCCAAGGCTCAAGCCCTGGTTCTGATACTGTTTAGCTACCGACACTACGAAACGCAGGTTGGCCTTGGTTAATTTCTCAAGTGCTTGCTGGTCCCCGTCGCGGATACGCTGCGCGAGCGT
>DASVTG010000117.1:0-5602 GCA_036387695.1 Hymenobacter sp.
GCTTCGGTTCCGAAGCGGCTTTTTTGTGCCCAGCTACTCGGCCAGAACCGCGCTCTCGTACTCGTCGAGCTTGGCGAGCGTGCCCGAAATGTCTTCCGTCAGCAGCGTGACCACTGCCCCCTCCGGCGCATTTTCCAGCACGTAGTCAATGCTGTCCATTTCGTCTTCGATGTAGACAATCGGCAGGTCGGGCTTGTCCAGGCGCAAGCCGCGCTCCATGATTTCGCGCAGCTGCTCTGCGGTTTTGCCGCGCAGGTCGTAGTTCTGGCGCAGCACCACCTCGTCGAAGATGCGGCCGGCGATGCGGGCAAAGTTGAGGGTATCCTCGTCGCGCCGGTCGCCCAGGCCCGATATCACGCCAATTTTGCGCGTGGCCGTGGTGGCCTCCATGAACTCCGCAAATCGGGTAATGCCCGCCGTGTTGTGGGCGTAGTCCACGATGACTTCGAACTTGGGGAATTTGTAGGAATTCATCCGGCCCGGCGTTTTCGAGCCCGACGGCACAAAGGTGCGGAAGGCCGTTTTGATGTCGTCCTTGGTGAACCCAGCCAGATAGCCGGCCAACGCCGCCGCCAAACTGTTCTCGATGTTGAAGCCCGCCCGGCCCCCAAACGTCACCGGGAATTCGGCGGCTCGGTCGATGCGCAGCTTGTAGCTGTTGCGGTAGATGGTGATGTGGCCCTGCTCGTAGGTAGCGGCCACGCCGCCCGCCTCCACGTGTTCGCAGATGCGCGGGTTGTCGTCGTGCATACTGAACAGCGCTACCTGGCAGTCCACGGTGCGGGCCATGGCGTACACCAGGTCATCGTCGGCGTTGAGCACGGCCCATCCGTTTTTGCGCACGGTGCGGGGCAGCACGCCCTTCACGGCCGCCATTTCCTCCACGGTGTGGATGTCGCGCAGGCCCAAGTGGTCGGCGGCCACGTTGGTCACCACCGCAATGTCGCAGTTTGTGAACCCCAGCCCCGAGCGCAACATGCCGCCCCGCGCAGTTTCCAGCACTGCGTAGTTCACGGTGGGGTCTTTAAGCACAAATTCGGCGCTCACGCCGCCGGTGCAGTCGCCGGTTTGCAGCTGCACGCCCTGAATGTAAATGCCGTCGGTGGTGGTGAAGCCTACTTTGTAGCCTTTGCTGGCCACCAAGTGGGCAATGAGGCGCGTGGTGGTGGTTTTGCCGTTGGTGCCGGTCACGGCAATGATGGGGATGCGGCCCGACGAGCCGGGCGGAAACAGCATGTCCACCACGGGCGCGGCCACGTTGCGCGGCAGGCCTTCGGCCGGCGAGATGTGCATGCGGAAGCCCGGCGCGGCGTTTACTTCAATCACGGCGCCGCGGCTTTCGTTGAGCGGCACGGCAATGTCATTGGCCATCAAATCGATGCCGCAAATGTCCAAGCCCACGATGCCCGCCACGCGCTCGGCCAGCAACACGTTGTAGGGGTGCATTTGGTCGGTTACGTCCGAGGCCGTGCCGCCGGTGCTGATGTTGGCCGTGCTTTTCAGGTAGAGCAGCTCGCCGGCCGGCAGCACCGATTCGAGCGTGAGGCCTCGGGCTTCGAGGATGTCCAGCGTGTGTTTGTCGGCTTTGATGGAAGTCAGCACTTTTTCGTGGCCCACGCCGCGGCGCGGGTCCTTGTTTACTTCGTCGATGAGCTGCTGAATGGTGCTGCTTCCGTTGCCGGTCACAGCCGCCGGCGTGCGCTTGGCGGCGGCAATGAGCTTGCCATTCACCACCAACAACCGGAAGTCGAAGCCCTCAATAAACTGCTCCACAATCACGGCCCTCGAATACTCCTGCGCCGCTTTGAGGCCCGCCGCCGCGTCGTTCCAGTTCATGATGCGGATGGTGGCGCCCTTGCCGTGGTTGCCGTCAAGCGGCTTGGTCACGATGGGAAAGCCCAGCTCGTCGATGGCATCGCGCAGGCCGGCTTCGGAATACACGGTGGGGCCGCGCGGCACGGGCACGCCCGCGTCTTTCAGCATGGCCTTGGTGCGGTTCTTGTTGCCGGCCACTTCCACGCCCGCGTGCGAGGTGTAGCTGGTGGTGGTGGCCCAAATGCGCTTCTGGTTCACCCCGTAGCCCAGCTGAATGATGTTGCTGTTTTTGAGGGCGATGTAGGGAATGTTGCGCGAAGCCGCTTCCGCCACGATGCTGTAGGTGCTGGGGCCGATGAATTCTTCCTCGCGAATGTCGTGCAGCTCGTCGATGATGGGCTTCAGGTTGACTTCTTCCTGTTTGCAAAGCGCCTCCACAATCTCAACGGCAGACTCGGCGGCGCGGCGCCCGGCCCGCTCCTCCTGGTATTCGAACACCACGTACTCCACGCCTTCTTCGCGCGCCGGGTACGACTTGCCCCAGTACACGGGCATGCCGGCCAGGCGCTGCAGCTCCAGGGCGACGTGCTGGATAAGGTGGCCCAGCGGCTCGCCGTCGTTGAGTTGGTCCTCGTTTAGCGGGAGGCGCTTGGTGGTTTGGCGGCCGCTGATGCCGTTGGGCTGGGGCTGGCCGATGTTGGGAAACAGCTGCATGAAGCGGGCCGGCAAATTGGCCACGCTGTTCGACCACATACCAGCAACTTCCTCCAGGTCCACCTTCATCACAATGAGCTTGGTGTGTTTCACGGACCAGTAGCTAGGCCCTCGCATGGTGCGCAGGTCAATTATTTTCATAATAGAAAGAAAAGGCGTTTGGAATCCCTACGTAAGGATGTCCGGGTTGGCTGCGAAATGTAGACATTAATGCTAACCAAAATCCCTTACCGCTAACTCACTCCGAATGGAAAAGACGCTGCCGTCGGGTTCCATTGCCTACAGAGACCAATCAGGTGATTTTAGGACCGTGCAGTTCCGGCCGACGGGATTCCAGCAACCTGCGCATCAGGGGCTGAAATTTGTTTTCTAACAAATGCGCTGCCAGCAGTGATAGCGCCAGCAAAAGAGCAAAACGCACACTGTATGTCATACCTGTTCCCGAGAAAACCCCGATGCGCCGCAGGCATTCGGCTATTGGGTCATGAACGACGTAGAGCGCATACGAAATACCGCCCAGTTTGACGAATTGCTGCATTACCCACGCCGACCATGCCTCCACGCGAGCGGAGGGAAACGACACCATGGCCACTGCCGCCAGATAAAACACCGTTGACATTACATACGGGTTCAGGTCCACTTGCCCATTATGTTGAACGATATAAAGGAAAGTGGCCGCCGGCAACCCAAACAAGGCCCAGAGCACATAGCGCCGGCCCGGAAAGTTCTGGTTTGTAAATACACGGATGCACACCATTCCAAACGGCAGGAAGGCCAGGTCCGCAAACGAGATAACGGCTCGGAATTGCTCGGTTATGGCCGGGTAAATAAGTCTTTCCCCAACTGCAAGCCGCATTACCTTCAAAAGTATCGTTTCATACACATTGAAGTTGCGCATGCTCAACAGCAGCAACATCATACCCAACAGGAACTGGTAAGTGGACCGCAGGGATGGTTGCGGGCTGCGGGCCAGCGCCAACCCGCACAGCCAAAACGTAAACCCGTAGCTGTAGGAAGTCAGCAGCGTGTTGGCGGGCCACGCAAGTTGATTGAAAAGGCCGATGAAAAAGCAAGCGCCGGCGGCAAGCCATGCATCAACCCGCCACATGGAGAGCGGAATGAAGAGCAGATAATAAAACACTTCGTAGTGAAGGGACCACATGGGCGCGTTTTCGCCGATTACCGGACTCAGCAGCACCTGCGTCAGACTGAAGTGGGCCAACCAAGTGGTCAGCGGGTAAGACTGGGCCACGAACAGCGTGAGCAGCAGCGCTACGGCGTATATGGGGTAAATGCGCACGAATCGTTTCCGGAGGTAGGCGGCAATTGCCGCTCCGGTGAGAGGCGCTTTGTTCGTGAGACCGATGACATACCCCGACAAGACGAAAAACAACAGTACGCTCAAGTGGCCGGGAACGCAGTAGGCCAGCGGACCCGAAGGAGTGTAGTGCGGGTCCAGAAGATTTTTAACACTCACGGCATGGAACCACACCACAATCAGGGCAGCTAGCCCCCGCAGTCCTTCTAAGTTGTATTCAAACTTCCGCTTTTCTAAATGTTTCATTCTTTCTTCCCTTGTGCTTGAGCCTATGCTATTAAAACAAAACGATTCACAACGCAAGCACTTGGCTTACGCTGTGAATCGTTTGTTTAACAGAGGTGACGGGCGGATTCGAACCGCCGTAGGAGGTTTTGCAGACCTCTACCTAGCCACTCGGTCACGTCACCAGTAGTGGTCTTTTGGGAGCGCAAAGGTAAGCAGCCCGGTTGGGGTGGGCAAGGTTAAGGCACAAAAAAAGCCCCGGCGTTGTAGCCGGGGCTTTTCCTTACTCATAACCAAGCACTAGGCTTTGGCTTCCTCGTCCTTTTTGTCGGAGTCGTCGCCAGCCACCAAGCCTTTGGCTTTGTCAACCAGGTCACCGGCCACTTCCGAAGCCTTAGCGAAAGCGTCCGAGTGCGTCACGGCATCCACCGCGTCGGTAGCGGCGTGCTTCACTTTGTCAAAGGTTTCGTTGTTCGAAACGGCTTCGGCAGCGTCAGCAGCCACTTCCTTCACTTTGTCCAAGGCAGCTGTGGCCGCCCCGGCGATGCCAGCCAGCAAGCCACCTTCAGCAGCCGGAGCCTCATCGGCGGCGGCTGGGGCAGCCTCGGCCTTGGGAGCAGCGGCAGGCTTAGCAGCAGCAGCGAGCTTCTGCTCACCCGCCTTGCGCTCGTTGCCCATCATCTGGTCGCGCAGGGCGCTCAGCGCGTCGAGGTCGCCGAGGGTCGATTTCTCTTCCGTGGGCTTCTTCAGGTCGCTCATTTTGCCTTCGCCCTGGGGCTCACCCCCTTTGGCGTTGGTCTTCTTCTTGAACTTCGAGTTGCGGCTGTCGTCCTCGGCAGCGGCTTCTTTGTTGAAGATGGCCGTGTGCGAGAGCACGATGCGGCGGTCGTCCTTCGAGAATTCCGTTACGCGGAAGTCAAGCTGCTCGCCGTTTTCAGCGCTGCTGCCGTCTTCCTTCACCAAAGACTTGGGGTAAGCGAAACCCTCGATGCCGTAAGGCAATTCGAGAACAGCGCCACGCTCCGACTTCTCGGTGATGGTAGCCTTGTGTACCGAGCCGGGGGTGAACACCGTCTGGAAGGTATCCCAGGGGTTCTCTTCCAGCTGCTTGTGGCCCAGAGCCAGGCGACGGGCGCCCAGGTCCAGCTCCAACACCACTACGTCCAGCTTGTCGCCCACCTTCACCATTTCCGATGGGTGCTTGATTTTCTTGGTCCACGACAGGTCGGAAACGTGCACGAGGCCGTCTACACCTTCTTCCAGTTCAACGAACAGGCCGAAGTTGGTCAGGTTGCGCACGAGGCCGCTGTGCTTGGTGCCGACAGCGTACTTGTCGCCGAAATCGCCACGCGTCCAGGGGTCTTCGGTGAGTTGCTTGATGCCGAGGCTCATCTTGCGGTCTTCGCGGTCGAGCGTCAGAATCTGCGCTTCTACCGTGTCGCCCTGCTTGATGAAGTCCTGCGGGTTGCGCAGGTGCTGGCTCCAGCTCATTTCCGAAACGTGGATGAGGCCTTCCACACCGGGTACCAC
>DASVTG010000118.1:0-2222 GCA_036387695.1 Hymenobacter sp.
CCCAGCACCAGCAAGCTCAGCTCAGGCAGGTGGCGCAGGGCGTACACCGAGTTTTCAACGCGGGCCAGCAGCTCGCCGTCGCGGCCCGGCTCGGCGGCGTCCCAGCCCACCACCATGCCGTCGGCACTACCCGAATAAACCGTGGCCCCGGCGCCGCCCGTGAGGGCGTACACCGCGTCGCGGTGGCCGGCCAGGGTAGCCATTTTGGTAACGGGCGGACGGAAAATTTCGGACATACGAGCGGCGCAAAGGTAGCTTCGCGGCTCGTCCGGTCACGGCTTGGGCGTTGTTTGTTTCTCCTCATGCCGCTTCATTCGCTTCAGCGCCTCTCTTCCACCGCCGTGCTCGGGCTTTGGCACCTTACCGAGACGCCCGCCGAGCTTTGGCCCGCCTTGCCCCAGGCCGAGGCCTACCGGGCGCTGCTGCCCGCGGCGGCCGACGCCACCCGCCAGGCCCAGTGGCTGGCCGGCCGGGTGCTGATTCACGCCTTGGCCGAGGATGCTTCCTATGCGCCCCACAGCCTGGTGGTGCAGAACGAGGCTTCGGGGCGGCCGTGGCTGGCCGGCGCGGCCGAAGGCGTGACGGTTTCGCTGTCGCACTCCGGGGCGTGGGTGGCCGCGGTGCTGGCCCACGGCGGCCGGGCTGGCGTCGACGTGGAGATGATTCGGGACAAAGCCCAGCGCCTGGCCAGCAAATTTCTGGCGCCCGATGAATGGGCCCGCGCCCAGGCCGCAGCCCTCGTGGCAACCGCTGGCCCCAGCGCCCACTACACCCTGCTCTGGAGCGCCAAGGAAGCCCTGTACAAGCTGGCGGCCCAGCGCGGCATCATCTTCAAGCAGCAGCTGTTGCTGGATTCATTTGCCCCGGGCGAATCCGGCGAAATCCCCGCTACGTTGGTATTGGGGGGCGTGCAGACGCGGCACTGCATTTGCTATTCTCAGCCAGCACCCGGCTACGTTCTCACCTATTGCCACGAAGCGGCCGCTTAATCCAGGGCGCCGCAGCCAAGTTTGTCTTACCTTCCCGCCATGTCCTTTCGCCGAATTTCTATCCTTACTGCCGTGGCCTTGCTGGCCGTGACGCTCGCCGTGGGCGTGGCCCGTGCCCAAACCGGCAACACCGTGGCCGACTTCACCCTCAAAACCGCTGCCAACACCGAAGTGTCGCTGAAAAGCTACGCCAACAACAAAGCCGTGGTGGTGGTATTTCTGAACCCCTCCTGCGCGTTTTCGCGCCTCTACCAGGAGCGGCTGGCTTCGCTCAGCAACACGTACCGGGCCAAGGGCGTGGAGTTTCTCTTCATCAACGTGCCCATCAACCTCGACGCCCCCGGCACCGCCGCGCCGGGCGAAGTGGAGCTGCCCACCCTCACCGAAAGCAGCCAGCAAGTGAGCAACCTGCTGGGCGTGAGCAAAACCGCCGAAGCGGTGGTGCTGGTGCCTTCGGCCGGTGGTTTTGCCATTCGCTACCGCGGCGCCATCGACGACAACCCCCAGGTGCCCGGCAACGTGCAGCAGCCCTATTTGAGGCAGGTGCTCGACAACGTACTAGCGGGCCGCCCGGCTGGCGTTGCCGACAAGCGCGCCGCGGGCTGTTTAATTAAGCGGTAGAAACGAAAGGCCCACGGGGCAGTAAGTAACAACGTCATGCTGAGCGGAGCCGAAGCATCTCTACCACGAGAGTAATCATTTACTCCAGCAATAGAGATGCTTCGGCAAGCTCAGCATGACGTTGTTTTACCGTTTTATTGCTTACTCCAGAATGCTCAGCAGCACGGCTACTTCGGTGGCTTTCACGGGCTCCTGCAGCTTCTCGAAGCTCATTTGCAAGTTGCGCAGGGCGCGGCGCACGATGTCGATGTGCGAGCAGGGCTCGAAGAAAATCGGGTTCGAGGTGATGTTGAGCTGGCTCACGTAGTGCTCGATGTCGGTGCGCGAGAGCACGAGGCCGCGGTTGTAGCAGTTGATGTAGAACGGCTCGGAGCCCGGCAGTTCGGGGCGGAAAGTGAGCACAAACAAGTTGGGCAAATTCACCCCGAACACCGGCAAATTGAGGCGCTGGGCCACCAGCAGGTAAATCACGCAGAGCGTGAGCGGGTTGCCGCGCTTGGTTTCAATCACGCGCTGCAGCATGGAGTTGGCCGGCGAGTGAAAGTGCTGGGTGTTGGCCGCGAACTTGTGCATCCGGAACATGATGTAGTTCAGGGTTTGCACCTGGTCGGC
>DASVTG010000119.1:0-5861 GCA_036387695.1 Hymenobacter sp.
AGGGACTTTGTAGTTCGCGTCCCCGAACGACTTTAACGGCGCGGGGACGCGAACTACAAAGTCCCTGCCGGGCACGGTCGCGCTACTGAGCACCTACTGTACATCGGCGGCCGCCGTGCGGGCCGCCACGCGCCGAAACACTGGTTTCAATGCCGCATACAGCACCAGCACCAGCACCGCGCCGCCCAGCAGCCACAGAGCCAGGGCGCCCAGCTCGGCCCGCCACAGCAGGCGCAAGGCACCGCGCCAGTCGTGGGCAATCAGCTGGCGCACCGAGTCCACGGTCAGGTTTTGGGTGTCGGCGCCGCCCAGCAACTGCGCCCCCGCACGCAGCAGCGGCAACAGCAGCAGCAATTGCAGCGGCGTAAATAAATGAGCCACGAGCTGCATGGCGGCCACGTTCAGGCGCAGGCGCCACGCCACCAGCGCCGCCAGGGCGGTGGTGGCGCCCAGCAGCGGCACCACGCCCAGCCCCACGGCAAGCGCCACGGTGAGGGCCAGCTGCTCGGGGGCCAAGCCCTGGCGCAGCAAGGCCACCAGCGGGTCAATTACGCGGCGGCGGAACCAACTGCCGGGCGGCGAAGCTGGGGAGGAGGAAGCAAGTGACTGCGGCATAGAAGAGAACTACAAACCCGGACCCGGGCCACACCCCGTATCTTCGCCGGGTGCGTTTGGGCCACGTTCCATTCGGTCAGCCGCCGTTTTTTGTTCTGTTTTCAATGACAAAAGTAACCCATCACGCAGAGCTGCCGGGCCCCTGGTGGCGGGAGCTGCCCATTTTGCTGCACCGCGCCGGCCGCGAGCTGGGCGCCAACGACCCCCTGCGGCTGGGCGCAGCCACGGCGTTCTTCACGTCGTTTGCGTTGCCGCCGGTGCTCATCATCCTTGTCGAGCTACTCAGCTCGCTCTACCCGTCTTCTCTGGTGCGGCAGCTGCTGCTGGGCAAGCTGAGCAACCTGGTGGGGGCGTCGGCAGCGGGCCTGGTTTCGCAGATAGTGATGAACGTGGCCGACCCCATGCGCAGCCGGCTGGTGACGTGGGCGGGCTTTGCCTTTCTGGTGTTCATCGCCACCACCTTGTTCACCATCATCCAGCACTCGCTGAATCAGCTGTGGCAAATCCGTCCCAAACGCGGCACGGGCCAGTTCTCGCAGGCCCTGTCCGAGCGGCTGCGCTCCATCGGAATTTTGCTGGCCACGGCGGTGCTCTCGCTGCTGGCTTTCGGCTCTGACGCCGCCCTGGGCTTGTTTGCCGAAAGCATTCGCGACTTCGACGCCACTTTTGCCTACTACGTGGTGCGCGTGCTGAATGCGGTGGCGGCCTGGTTTATTCTGGCGGCGTGGTTCGGCGTCACGTTTCGCACCCTGAGCCTGGCCAAAGTGCCCTGGCGGGCCGTTACGCGGGGCGCGGCGCTCACGGCCCTGCTCATCAGCCTGGGCGAAGTGGTGCTGGGCCAGCTGCTGGTGGCCCAGGACTTGGGCCCGGTATACGGCCCGGCGTCCAGCCTGGTGCTGGTGCTGTTGTTCGTGTTCTACTGCGCCATGATATTCTACTTCGGCGCGGCTTTCACCAAAGCGTACGCCCACCGCATCGGCCTCGACATTCGGCCCAAGAAAACCGCCGTGCGCTACCGGCTGGTGAACGTGGAGGAGGAATGACGCTGCGCTTAATGAGGAATGAGGAATGAAGAATTGGGTTGACCTACCCTTTATCAATTCTTCATTGTTCATTCCTCATTCCTCATTCTTCATTAAGCGCAGCGTCTACCTTTGCCCCGTGCAAACTCCTGATTCTCCCGCCGCGGGCGCCACTTCCGGCGCCCCCGCCGCCAAGCCCGACCTTCAATTCGCCGATTTCGCGCTCTCCCCGGCCCTGCTCGCGGGCGTGGCCGAGCTGAACTTCACCCAGCCCACCGCCGTGCAGCAGCTGGTGCTGGCCCCCGCCCTCGAAGGCCAGGACGTGGCCGGCCAGGCCCCCACCGGCTCGGGCAAAACCGCCGCTTACGGCCTGGCGGTGCTGCAGCAGGTGGATGCCACTTCGGCCACGGTGCAGGCCATTGTGCTGGTGCCGGCCCGCGAGCTGGTGCTGCAAGTGCGCGACGCCCTCCAGCGCCTTGGCAAGCACGTGCCCAACCTGCGCGTGGCCGGCTACTACGGCGGCCACGCCATGCGCGACGAAGTGAAGGGCCTGCAGCAAACCCCGCAAGTGGTGGTGGCCACGCCCGGCCGCATGCTCGACCACCTGGAGCGCCGCACCATCATCCCGAACCGGCTGAAAGTGCTGGTGCTCGACGAGGCCGATAAACTGCTGGAACTGGGTTTTCAGGAAGAAATGGCCACCATCATCAGCCGCTTGCCGGTGCGCCGCCAAACGCTGCTGTTCTCGGCCACCATGCCCGACAAAGTGCTGGCGCTGGTGCGCGAATACCTCACCCGGCCCCGCGTGATGAACGTGGGCGGCTCCAACGCCACCACCCTGCCCGAGAGCCTGGTGCTGCGCGGCCACGTGGTGAGCGCCGCCGACCAAAAGCCCGCCGCCCTCTTCCACATCATCAGCCAGCCCGACGCCGGCCGCTCCCTGGTGTTCGCCAACACCCGCGACCGGGTGGAGGAACTGACCCGCTTCCTGCGCGGCCGGGGCCTGGCCGCCGAAGCCCTCCACGGCAAAATGCTGCAGCCCGAGCGCGACAAGTCCATGATGAAGCTGCGCAACGGCTCGGCCACCGTGCTGGTGGCCACCGACGTGGCCGCCCGCGGCCTCGACGTGAACGAACTCGACACCGTGGTGCAGTTCGACCCGCCCCACGAGGCCGAAACGTTTCAGCACCGCGCCGGCCGCACGGCCCGCGCCGGTGCCGTGGGCACTGCCCACTTGATTGTGACGCCGCACGAACAGCAGAAGCTGCAAAACTGGCCGTCGGCCAGCGCCGTGCAGTGGGCCGGTTTGCGTCCGCCTGCTCTGCCAGCGGCGGCGCCCAAGGCCCCGCGCCCCAGCACCGTTACGCTGCACGTGTCGGCGGGCAAGAGCGAGAAAATCAGCCGCGGCGACTTGGTGGGGGCTTTTGTGAGCGTGGGCGGCATGGAACGCGACGCCGTGGGCCGCATCGAGGTGTTTGACCACCACAGCTTTGTGGCCGTGCCCGAGGCGCAGGCCGAAGAGGTACTGGAACGCATGCAGGGCGCCAAGGTGAAAGGCAAAAAGGTGAAAGTGGCCCTGATTCGGTAGCAGGACGATTCTGGCCCGTCCTACTCAACCAGCGTCTCCATACAATTGAAGATACTCTTCGTCTGCAGCCAGAACAAGTGGCGCAGCCTCACCGCCGAGCAGCTATTCGACGACCACCCGCACTACGAGGCCCGCTCGGCCGGCACCGAGCCGGGGGCCCGGGTGCGCGTTACGGCCGGCCACCTAAGCTGGGCCGAAGTCATCTTCGTGATGGAGCGCCGGCACGCCGACCGCCTGCGGGGAAAGTTTGCGGAGGAGCTGGCTGGCAAGCCCGTTATCGTGCTGCGCATCCCGGATAAATACCCGTTTGGAGACGCCCAACTTGTGGCCTTACTTCACGAGAAGCTAGCGGTATATTTGCCCTTATTTTCGCTACCGACTTAACCTTTCCGCATGCTTCTACGCTTACTCTTTGTTCTACCCGCCTTTTTCTTCTGCGCGTTCCAAGCTCGGGCCCAGGCCTACGAGCCGGGCCTGCTGGTGACGAGCGCCGGCGACACCTTGCGGGGCGAGATTGAAAACGGCTTTTGGGTGGAGCCGCCCGCTTTCATCCGTTTTCGGCCCGCGGCGGGCAGCCCCAGCCAGCTGTTTGAGCCCCGCCAACTGCGGGCGGTTAGCTTCACCGGCGGCCGGTATTTCCGCTACGAGGCCCTGCCCATTGACTATGCCGCCCAAACCCAATTGGACAAGCTGGCACGTGTCCTGGCCAGCGACATTAAGGTTGATACGCTGCTGGCCGAAGTGCTGGTGGAAGGTGCGGGCAGCTTGTTCCGCGTGGCCCGGTCTAGTGTCGTTCACTACGTGGTCAGCAGCCCCGGTCAGCCCATGCTCAGCCTGAGCGAACACAAGTATCTGCGTGAAAACGATAACGGAGTGTGGGCCATTGCCGACGGCAACAACTACAAGGCGTTATTGGGCAACCATTTCTCCAAGTGCCCCGCCGCGAGTAAAATGGTCCGCACCGCCCCCTTTACCGCCGATGCGTTGGCAGCCATCGTGCAGGCCTACAACCAAGAGTGTGCTCCCGGTCAGCAAACGGGCCGCGATTTTCTGGGCAGCGCCAAACCGCGCCGCCGCTTGGCGCTGCTTGGCGGGGTGCTGGCCGGGGTGCGCTACAACCGCATCGTGAGCGGGACCACTGATTTCTACAACAACAAGGTGGAGTGCACCGATTGCCAGCCCCGTCCGTACCTGGGCTTGTACGCCGACCTCTTCCAACCCAGCCGCACGTCGGCCCTTTACGGCGAGCTCAGCGTGAGCACGTTTGGCAGCTTGACCCCCTTGTTGGTATACACCGACAGCAATCTTGTGCCGAACCTGCGCAACGTCGAGAGCCGCCACGTGCTGGGCACGGCTCGGATAGGATACCGCTTCTTTTTTTCCCTGCCGCAGGAGCGGAAATGGTTGCTGGGCCTGGGCTACGAGTTCAATTCCGCCCTGGGCCAGACGGTGGTCACTTCCACCGGCCCAACCGGCCCGCGCACCCGCGGAAAACTGGCGTACGCCGACCCCACCTACTTCCCCAACCTCAGCCTGGGTTGGCGCAGCAACCGCCTCACCCTGAACCTCGACGGGCAGATGTATTACGAAGAAGGCAGTGTGGACAACACCGACTACTTGTCCCATTTCTTTGGGTCCAATTTCGCGTTGCGGCTGGGCGTGGCTTACCGCCTGGGCCGCAACCCGGACGCCGTCAAGGCGAGCAAATAGGCTGCCTCTCTTTGAATGCTTACGGCTTTCTGAGTCGGAACACGGGGTTAGCACAGCCTCAATTATGCCCTTGAGTCAGCCCTCATAGGGCCTGCTGAAGCTAAAGCACAGCAAAATCCATATCCTTTATTATTTATCGCCATCTCCCTTCCGCATGCTTCTACGCTTACTCTTTGTTCTACCGGCCCTGCTGTTCTGCACGTTTCAGTCTCTGGCCCAGGCCTACGAGCCGGGCCTGCTGGTGACGAGCACCGGCGACACGTTGCGCGGCGAAATCGAAAACAGCTTCTGGGTGGAGCCGCCTGCGTTCGTTCGGTACCGGGCTGCTTCCGCTGCTTCGAGCCAAATGTTCCAGCCGCGCCAGCTGCGGGCCGTCAGCTTTACCGACGGCCGATACTTTAAATACGAGGCGCTGCCGCTCGACCGTGCTGTCCAAACCGAATTAGACAAGCTGCCGCGGGGCAATTACCCCGCCATACGGGTGGATACCGTGCTGGCTGAAGTGCTCCTGGATGGCCCGGTGCCACTGCGGCGGGTGGTGCTCGACGGCACCCCTCACTACTTGCTGTGGCGCCCCAACCAACCGGTGCTGGAACTAAGTGAGCGGAGGTACCTGCGTGAAACCGAAAACGACCTGTGGTCCGTGGCTGACGGCAATAACTACCTCGCCCAATTGAGTCTCTACTTTCTCGATTGCCCCGAAGCAGCCAGCGCCGCCCGCCTGGCGCCTTTCACTGCCGAAGGATTGGCTGACGTGGTGCAGGCGTTCAACCAAGCGTGCGGCTCCGAGCACAAGCCCGCGCAGAGCTGGCTGGCCCAGGCCAAGCCGCGGCGCCGGTTGTCTTTTCAGGGGGGCGTCCTGGCCGGGGTGCGCTACAACCGCATTGAAAGCACTTCTCATCAACTGGCCGGGCCTTGCGTCGATT
>DASVTG010000120.1:0-8950 GCA_036387695.1 Hymenobacter sp.
GATGTTCTGGTGGCGCGTTTCGCGCAGTCTGCGCAGATCGAACGACAACTCACCAGTTCACCATCTCACCATTTCACCTTTACAGACTCCAGTACTGAATTTCTTGCATCTTGGCGCGGTATAGGCCTTTGATGTCGACCAGCACCGCGTTGTCGGAAGTAATGGACTGGAAATAAGCTTCGTTCTTATCGGCGTAGGGCAGGTGGCTCACGGCCACAATCACGGCGTCGTAGTCGGTGCGCACGTCGTCGTTGTGCGTCAGGCGGAAGCCGTACTCGTGGTGCAGCTCGTTGGAGTCGGCGTGCGGGTCGATGATGTCCACGTTCACCGAGAAATTTTTCAGCTCCTGAATGACGTCGGCCACTTTGGAGTTGCGGATGTCTTCCACGTTTTCCTTGAACGTGGCGCCCATCACCAGCACGCGGCTTTTGGCCACGTCCTTGCCTTTCTTTATCATCATCTGCACCGTTTTGCGGGCGATGTAGGCGCCCATGTTGTCGTTGGTGGTGCGGCCCGACAGAATGACTTTGGCGTCGTAGCCCAGTTCTTTGGCCTTGTAAGTCAGGTAGTACGGGTCCACGCCGATGCAATGGCCACCCACCAAGCCGGGCGAGAACTTCAGAAAATTCCACTTCGTGCCGGCCGCTTCCAGTACTTCGTAGGTGTTGATGCTCATGCGGTCAAAAATCATCGACAGCTCGTTCATCAGGGCGATGTTGACGTCGCGCTGCGTGTTTTCGATGATTTTGGCCGCCTCGGCCACGCGGATGCTGCTGGCGCGGTGCACGCCGGCGTCCACCACCAGCTCGTATACTTTGGCGATGGTTTCGAGTGCTTCCTCGTCGTTGCCGGACACCACTTTCACGATGCGGCGCAGCGTGTGCTCTTTGTCGCCGGGGTTGATGCGCTCGGGCGAGTAACCCACCTTGAAGTCGTTCGGAAATTTCAGGCCCGACAAGCGCTCAATTACCGGAATGCAGTCCTCCTCGGTGCAGCCGGGGTACACGGTGCTTTCAAACACCACGTAATCGCCTTTTTTGATGACCTTGCCCACCGACGACGAGGCGCCGAGCAGCGGCTTGAGGTCGGGCATGGCGTGCTCGTCGATGGGCGTGGGCACGGCCACGATGTAGAACTGCGCCTGACGCAGCACCTCCAACGAGTCGGTGAACGTGATGTCGCAGCCTTCAAAATCCTTCTTTTCCAGCTCGCCGCTGGGGTCGATGCCCTGCTTCATCTGGGCCACGCGGCCGGCGTTGATGTCGAAGCCGATAACCTTAAGTTGCTTAGCGAATTCCAGGGCAATGGGCAACCCCACGTAGCCGAGGCCGATAACGGCCAATGTGGCCTCTTTGCGCAATAGTTGGTCGTACACGTAATTAATTTTTCGAGGTTCGTTTATCGATTTTGGAAAGCGGGCGCACCGATTTTTTGTCGGCGCTCAGTTCGTAATGCTCGCCGCTCTCGGGGCAGGTGGCCTGGCGGCTGGCGTCGAAGGCCAGGCGGTGGCCGTAGGCACTCATCCAGCCCTGCGCCCGAGCCGGCGTGCCGTAGACGAGGGCATACGCGGGAACATCATGCGTGACCACGCTGCCGGCGCCCACAAAGGCGTAGCGCCCCAGGCGCACGCCGCACACGATGGTGGCGTTGGCGCCCACCGTCACGCCTGTTTCTAAATAGGTGGCCTGGTACTGGCCGGCGCCGTTGCGCGGCACGGCGCTACGCGGGTTCTTCACGTTGGTGAACACCACCGAGGGGCCCAGAAACACGTCGTCCTCGCACACCACGCCGCCGTAGAGGCTCACGTTGTTCTGCACCTTCACGTTGCGGCCCAAGGTCACGCCGTCGGCCACAAACACGTTCTGGCCCAGGTTGCAGCTTTCTCCGATGTCGGCGCCGGCGCAAACGTGGCTAAAGTGCCAAATTCGGCTGCCTTGGCCTATCTGGCAGCCCTCGTCGAGGACAGCGGTGGGATGGGCGTAGTAATCGGAAGCGGGATGGGGCATTCGGGGCAAGCAGCAGTTGGGCACGCAAAGGTAAGGGCAAGGGCGGGGTTGCCTTCGTACTTTTGAATATTACCAAATCCGACCTCGTTATGGGCTTGCCTGCTTTCAAGTATCCCGAAAAACCCACCTCCATTTCGGTCGAGGAGTACCTGCGGTTGGAAATCAGCGCCGAAACCAAACACGAGTTCACCAATGGCCGCGTGTGGGCAATGGCCGGAGCCACACCGGCCCACAATGAAATCAACTACAACCTCAATCAGGTCATCGGCCCCGTGCTACGGCAACGCGGCTGCAAGGGCTACATGGGCGACCAGCGGGTGCAAACTAAAAACAGTAGCGGCTACCTGTATCCCGATACCGTTGCTGCCTGCGGGCCAATATTCAATGAAGAGCCTAATCCAAGCTCCCTCACCAACCCATTGCTTATCGTAGAGGTAACCTCTGCTTCCACAGCCGAGCGCGACCATTACGAAAAATTCACTTTATACCGCCACATTGCCAGTCTGCGCCAGTACCTCATGCTCAGCTCCGAGGAAGTGCACGCCGAACTTTACTCGTTGGGTGAAGGGGGCCGTTGGATATATATTGAAACCCGCGACCTAAGCGCCGTACTGGACTTGAGCAGCATCGGCTGCCAGGTGCCTTTATCAGAAGTATATGACGGCGTGGCCCTGTCGTCCAGCACTCAGTCGTCACCCAGCGAGGTGTGATAATCACTCACGACTTGCATCAGCCGAACGGCTGCAAAGGCAAGTAAGAACAAGAAGCAAATTCCGGCGAGCATCCCATCCTGGGTTCGGCGGCGGGCGCGGCGGAAGGAGTGGTAAACTATTCCCAGGTTCAGCACAAAACCCATTAGCCAGAAAATGCCCGCTAGGTGGCGCTGGTGGCGGGTATGCGCCGCAAGCAGGGAGCTGTTAGCCATCAGCGCCGCCGCTACAAGTAGGGTGGCTTGCCAAATTAGCGTACCGACAACGCTGAGAAAAAACCCTTTTAATGCTGAACCACCCGGCATTACTGGACCTAAAGATGTGGCAGCCGGCCGTGTCATAATGGTCGCTTTTTAGTAGTCTAAACGGATTTCAATCAGCTAATTAATAAGTCGTTACAGCTTCACGCACACGTTTTGCGCTTCGGTAAAAAACCGCAGCGCTTCCAGCCCGCCCTCGCGGCCGACGCCCGAGTTTTTCATGCCGCCGAAGGGCGTGCGCAGGTCGCGGTGCAGCCAGGTGTTCACCCACACAATGCCGCTGTGCAGGGCCTGGGCCACGCGGTGGGCCCGGTTCAGGTCGCGCGTCCAGACGGTGGCGGCCAGGCCGTAGTCCGTGCTGTTGGCCCAAGTCAAGGCCTCTGCTTCCGTGTCGAAAGGCGTGAGCGTGACCACGGGGCCGAAAATCTCCTCCTGGTTGGTGCGGCAGTCGTGGGGAAGGTTTTCGAACACGGTGGGCTCCAAAAAGTAGCCCTCGGCGCAGCGGCCGGGCACGGTTACGCGGTGGCCGCCCGCCAGCAGCCGGCCGCCTTCGTCCTGCGCCAGCTTGATGTAATCCAGCACCTTGTGCAGGTGCGCTTCGCTGACCAAGGCGCCTTGCTTGGTGTCAGCTTCCAGCGGGTCGCCTACCTTTTGTGCTTCGAGCTGCTTGAGGAACTCCGCTTTGAACTCTTCATAAATGGGCCGTTCAATGAAGATGCGGGAGCCGCACAGGCAAATCTGCCCTTGGTTGGCGAAGCTGCTGCGGATGCTGGTGGCCACGGCCGCCGCCAGGTCGCAGTCGGCGAACACCAGGTTGGGGTTTTTGCCGCCCAATTCCAGGCTCAGCTTCTTGAACATGGGCGCCGCCGTGCGCGCCAGGTGCCGCCCCGTGGCCGTGCCGCCCGTGAAGCTGATGGCCTTGATGCCGGGATGCTCCACGATGGCTTGGCCGCAGCCCGGCCCGGTGCCGTGCACAATGTTGAGCACCCCCGGTGGCAGCCCCGCCTCGGTGCACAGTTCGCCCAGCAAAAAAGCCGTGGCGGGGGTAATTTCGGAGGGCTTGGCCACCACGCAGCAGCCCACGGCCAGCGCCGGCGCAATTTTCCAAGTGAAGAGGTACAGTGGCAGGTTCCAGGGCGAGATGCAGCCCACCACGCCCACCGGGTGGCGCACGGTATAATTCAGGGCAACGCCTTCCTGCAGGTGCGCTTCGGTGGCAAAATGGGCCGCCGCCGTCCCAAAGAAGCGGAAGTTGGAAGCGGCGCGGGGAATGTCCATGACCCGCGCCAGGCTGAGCGGCTTGCCGTTGTCCCGGCTTTCGGCCAGCGCCAAGCGTTCCAAGTTGGCGTCAATCAAGTCGGCGATGCGCACCAGGACGCGGCCCCGGTCCTCGGCCGGCAGGGCGCGCCAGGCGGGCAGGGCCGCTTCGGCGGCCGCTACGGCCGCGGCCACGTCTTCGGAGCCAGAATCGGGAATCTGGCCGTAGACCTGGCCGGTGGCGGGCTCGATGTTGTCGAGGTAGCGGCCAGCCAGCGGCGGCACCAGCTGGCCGTTGAGGTAATTGCGGCAAAGGAGCATAAAAAGCAGATGGGTGACCTGCGCCAAAAGTAAAGGCATTCGGCGCCCTGGCGCGCTGGGGCGCGCCAGAAGCGGCGGCTCCATATAACCCATCAACCGACTTCCAACGACTGCTCCAGGCCCGAGCTGAGGCCCTTACGCGCGGGGATTGGCACACGACCACCCATGTAGCCGCCGGCATGCCTCCGCAAATTCTGTTATGTTTACGTCCTTAGCGTTGCCTCAATGGATTTAAAAGAACTCGAAAACGGCGTCAATCCGGACGTACACTGGTACTACCAAAGCAAGAAGCTGCCGCTGTTTCGCTACGCCGAGCAGCTGTTGGCCCGGGGCCAGGCCCTGACCATTGTCGACGTGGGCGCCGGCTCCGGTTTCTTCGCCCTGGAATTGGAAAAGCACTACGGCCCGGCCATCGCCAAAGTGTACTTGGTCGACATCGGCTACACCGCCGAGGAGATAGCCGCCACCCGGGGGCAAAAAATTGAAAAAGTCACAGCCATTCCCGCCGTCATTGAACACGGCCTGGTGCTGCTGATGGACGTGCTGGAGCACCTGCCCGACGACCTGGCCATGCTCACCTCCATCAAGCAAGCCTGCGTGGGCGACAACAACCACTTCTTCATCACGGTGCCGGCCTTCCGGTCCTTGTGGAGCGGGCACGACGTGTTTCTGGGCCATTACCGCCGCTACCGCATTCCGATGCTGCGCAGCGTGCTGGAGAAGGCCAACTTCCGGCGCATCAACAACTACTACCTCTACGGCAGCCTGTTTCCGCTGATTTGGGCGGTGCGACGCCTCGGCAACCTCCAGAAGAAACAGGCGGCTTCGAACATGCGGCCCGCGCATCCGCTCGTCAACCGCCTGCTGCTGGGCGTCACCGGGACCGAAATGAAATTCACCGGCGTCAACAAGCTCTTCGGGGTAACGTGCGTGGGCGAAGGCCAAATTTGAGCAACGGGCTGCTGACGTGGAAGACGTAACTCATTCATTAGGCACGTACTGCGCGATTTTGCATGGAATCGGCAATTTCCGATATGTCCTACCTGCTAGCTTTGTGGTTGGCGGAAAGGCGATTGAACCTTCTCCCATGGGACACTTCTTGTTTGTTGGTACCACGATTTCACGCACTCGCCGTTAACTGGCAAGTAACCTAGCCCTCTTGCACGTTCTCTCCTTTGTCATCCCAGCCTACAACGAGGCAGCGCGGCTCGGCAGAACCCTTTCTCAGGTGCTGGCCTACCTGCAAGTGCAGCCGTACAGCAGCGAGGTAATCGTTGTTAACGACGGGTCAACCGACGGCACCGCTCAGGTGGTGGAAACCATCTTTGCGGCTCACACCGGCCGCACGGCCACCCGCCTGCTCAGCTACTCGCCCAATCGGGGCAAAGGCTACGCCGTGCGCCACGGCTTGCTGGCCGCCACGGGCACAGTCGCGCTTTTCTCCGACGCCGACTTGTCGACGCCCGTGACGGACTTGCCTTTGTTGCTCAACCCCATTTTGGCGGGGGAGTTCGATGTGGTGTTTGGGTCCCGGGCCCTGGACCGCAGCCTCATTGGGGTGCACCAGCCGTGGCTAAGGGAACAGAGCGGCCGGTTTTTCAACCTGGTTATGCAACTGGCAACCGGGCTGCCCTACTCAGATACCCAGTGCGGCTTCAAAGCTTTTCGGCTGGCAGTTTGCCGGCCCATTGTAGAAGGTGCTACCCTGGACCGGTTTGGGTTCGATGTGGAGTTGCTTTACCTAGCCCACCAAACCGGGCTGCGCCTTTGCGAACAACCCGTGCACTGGAACGATGCCGCCGGCAGCAAGGTGGGCCTGCTCAACGGCCTGGATGGCTTCCGCGAGCTGCGGCAGCTGCGCCGCCGGGCGAAACGCGGCTTCTACGACGCGGCCTTGCACGGCACCCGCGCCGTGGTTGCCCAACTCGCTCAAACGTCGAATGGAAATCCCTTCACACCCGTTGAGTAGAAGAACTGTGGCATCAAGCTTACGCCAAGGCACGGGAGCTTTTCAATTGACTATCAAGCTTACATGCCGTCAACGCGCCTAGCACTTTCTTTTATTTCCATCGGAAACATGCCTGATTTTTCGCGTTCTTCTCCTCTGCAGCGGTGGCTGGTTCCCGCCTTCTTCGCGGCCGTGCTAGTAATGGGTCTGCTGATTTTTCAGGACTATGGCCTGTCGGTCGACGAGAACCAGCAGCGCGACATTGGCATGGTCAGCCTCAAGTACGTGGGGCAGAAAATAGCCCCGGAATGGGTGGCTCGGGACAAGACGTTCGAACGGTACTATTTGCCCCTGGCGGAATTCACGGACCGCGACTACGGCGTCGCCTTCGAAATGCCCGTGAGCTTTCTCGAGCGGATGCTGCACATTGACGAAGAAGGCGACAAGTTCCGGCTGCGCCATCTGTGCACTTTTCTGGTGTGCTTCGGTGGATTGATTGCCGTGTACCAACTGGCGGCGCGGCGGTTTCGCGACTGGCGGCTGGGCTTGCTGGCGGCGCTGTGGCTGTTGCTCTCGCCGCGCCTCTTCGCCGAATCGTTCTACAACGACAAGGACGCGGTGTTCATGGCCCTGTTCGCCATCGCCACCAACACGGGAGCGCGATTCCTGTTGCGCCCCACGGCAGGGCGCGCCCTGTGCCACGCGCTGATGTGCGCCATCACCATTGATACGCGCATCATGGGCATTCTGATGCCCATGGCCACCGTGGCCTTGCTGGCATGGCAGGGGCTGCGGGCCGAACTGCGTTGGGCCCGGGTGGCGGGACTGGCAGCGCTGTATTTGGGCGTACTGGCCGGGCTGGTGGTCTTGTTCTGGCCGTACTTGTGGGAGGCGCCCCTGCACAATTTCGCGGAGGGCTACAACAACATGCGCACCTTCCGCTGGCGCGGTGTTATGCTCTACCGGGGCTCCATGGTGGAGGGCATCAACCTGCCGTGGCATTATGCCTTGGTGTGGATTGGCATCACCACTCCCCTGCTGTACCTAGCCATGGGCCTGCTGGGAATAGGGCTGGTGATTCAGCAGGCGGTGCGCCAGCGCTGGCGCCTGTGGCGGGACGCCGGGGGCATGCAAGACCTGCTGTTTCTGGGCTTATTTGCGGGGCCCTTATTGGCGGTCATTCTGCTGCACTCCGTCCTGTATGACGGGTGGCGGCAGCTGTACTTTGTGTACCCACCGTTCATTCTGCTGGCCGTCCGGGGTTGGGCGGCCGCGGCGGCCTGGCGCCCCCGCTGGCCGTGGTGGCCCCGGGCCTTGCGCACGGCCACGGCCTTGTGTGTGCTCGTGACGGCCGCGCAGATTGTGCGCGACCACCCCCTGCAAAACGTGTATTTCAACTTATTGGCGGGCTCAAATGTCGAGGAGCGGTTCGAGATGGACTACTGGGGCGTGGGCTACCGGCAGGATTTGGAGTACATCGTGCAGCACGACGACCGGCCGTTGATAACCGTCTACTCCCCCCCCGTAAGCCCGGGCGACTTCAATCGGATTATGCTGCCCGCCGCCCAGCGCGACCGGGTGCGCATAGTGCAGAACCCCGAAGAAGCCGATTATTTTATCACCAACTACCGCTGGCATCCCGAACCGTACCCTTACAACTTCGAAGTGTTTCAGCTGCGGGCCGATGGCCGGCGCGTGCATTCGGTGTTTAAGCTGCGCTGGTAGCGCGCCACTGTTAGCCAAGGGCGGGCACGTCTACATTTACCATTTACCCGGATTTTTCTTGCTGCTGAATCAAATGAATGCTTCCCACATGGTACCAACCGCAAGCCAGATAGCGCTGCTGGCCGCCGTGGCGGTGCTGGGGCTGGGCAGTGGGGCCGCTTGGCTGCGGGGCCGCTACGGGCCGGCTTTGGGCCTGTTGATGGGCGCAGCCTTTGCGCTTCGCCTGTTGATGGCTACGCTCGACCCGTTTTTGCACGATTGGGATGAGCGGTTCCATGCCCTGGTGGCCAAGCACCTCATCCAACACCCGTTGGTGCCGCGGCTGCGCGACCATGCCTACCTGCCCTACGAGTACAAAAACTGGAGCAATAACGTGGTGTGGCTGCACAAGCAGCCCTTGTTCTTATGGCAAATGGCCCTGAGCATGCGCTTGTTTGGGGTAAACGAAGTAGCCCTGCGTGTGCCCACTGCCTTGCTCACCAGCTTGCTGCTGTATCCGGTGTACCGTTTGGGCATTCGCCTTTTCGCCGACCGGGATACGGCCTACTTGGCGGCGGTACTGGTGGCCTTTGCCGGCTTTCAGCTGGAACTGGTGAGCGGCTACGCGGGCATGGACCAAAACGACGCCTCGTTTCTGGTGTACGTGACCGCCAGCGTGTGGGCCTACTACGAGTACCGCGCCCGCCCGCAGCGTTGGGGGTGGTGGCTGGTGGCCATAGGCGT
>DASVTG010000121.1:0-5029 GCA_036387695.1 Hymenobacter sp.
CAGAAGTGCAATTTCAGGTGTGGCACAATACTTCCAATCTGAACCCACAAAGCTGGCTCGGGCACCGCTAGTAGTGCAACTGGAGGCATGGCAGGGGGGACTGCCACACGCAAGTAAAGGCAGGAAGATTTTGCTCAAAAAAAAACACCGCGCAATGCACGGTGCCTTTCTGAGCTATGAAAACAAACTTAGTCGTCGGCAGCAGCGGCTACTAGCCTGCTGCTACCGATAACCGATTCAAAGTTGTTGCTTTTGGCTGGGCCCAATGGAGGCATTTCGGCGAAGGCACTCGCTGGCCCGGCGAACGTCGAGTTTGCTTAGGCGCGAAGCAGCGCGGACTGCTCGGGCGGCTATACCAAATTCAGCCGCCCGAGCAGTCCGGCCTTGTAGGAGCTGCCGATGGGCACCCGCACGGGAGTGCGCGCCGCAGTGGTGTCGCGCACGCTGTCAAGCAGCGCCACGTCGGCCTCAATGGCCACGATGCGGTCGAGGCGCACGATGTACTTGCGGTGCACGCGCGCAAAGTCACGGCCCGGCAGTTTGGTTTCCAGGTCTTTCATGGTGCCGTACACCGTCAGGCGCTCGGTGGTGGTGTGCAGGTTCACGTAGTCGCCCAAGGCTTCGACGTACTGCAGGTCCGCCGTGGCCACGCGCACCAAACGCTGGTCCTGTTTCACAAAAATCTCGTTGCGGTGGTTGGCGTACATGCCCTCGCCAGTGGAGTTGGCCATGCGCATCACGCCTTCCAGCTTCTGGCGTTCGTCTTCAAGCTGCAGGCGCAGGCGGCGCAGCTCCAGGTGCGCCATCACCTGCCGGGCCAGGATGCGCAGGGCATCGCGCTGGTCAGCGCTAAGCTCCCGGGGCACGGTGTCGAGGGCACACAAGGTGCCCAGCGGCTGTCCTTCGGGCGTGAGCAGCGGGGCGCCAGCGTAGAAACGAATGTGCGGGTCGCCGGTCACCAGCGGGTTTTCGGCAAAACGGGTGTCGGTGGCGGCATCGGGCACTTCGTACACGTCGTTCGACCGCATGGCGTACTGGCAAAAGGCGTGTTCGCGGGGCGTCTGCTTGGGTTCCATGCCCACGCGGGCTTTAAACCACTGCCGCTCGCCGTCGACGAGGGACACCAGCGACATGGGCGTGCCGCAAATGAACGATGCCAATTGTGCCAGGTCGTTGAACACCTGCTCCGGGTCGGTATCGAGCACCTCGTAGCTGCGGAGGGCTTCCATCCGCTCCGGCTCGTTTACTTGGCGCAGCGTGGAATCGTCCGGGGTCTGTCGCTTGGGAGGTTTCACGAGTGCAGTAGTAAAGAAAGGAACTAAACCAAGCGGAATAAGGTGACTTGGAGAACCGCTTATAACAAAGCTAACAGCTTAGGCCGGCCGGGGGCCCACTACCCGGTCAATCTGAGTTGCAGCACGACTAACCCGCGGAAATTATCCGCAAATGCCGGCCTTCATCCATCAAACACCCGCAATCGGGTATCTTTGGGACTCCAAAAGCCGCTGGGCTGCGTATATCCTGCTTTAACCCTCTAATTGGGCCCCGCGCCCTTCCTCTTATGCTTCAATCCCTGTTTTTAATTGGCAGCTTCGGCACCACCGAAATCCTGCTCATCGTTTTCGTTATTGTGCTGCTGTTTGGCGCCAAGCGCATTCCTGAGCTTTTCAAAGGCATGGGTCAGGGCGTACGCGAGTTCAAAGACGCCAGCAAAGTAGAAGAGCCCCAGCAGCCCCAGTACCGCGACCAGGCCGCCCCCGTGCAGCCGCCTTATCAGCAGCAGTACCCCCAGCAAGGCGCTCCGCAGCAAGGCTACCAGCAGCAGGCCCCACCCGTTTTCAATCCCAACGACCCCAACAACCAGCCGCGCTAGTGGGCGCATTTTGAGACATGCAAACTCCCTTCATCCTCTTTTTGGGCGACATTGGCGGCTCTGAGCTCATGCTCATCATGGTCGTCATCCTGATTTTCTTTGGGGCCAATAAGATTCCTGAGCTGGCGCGTGGCCTTGGCAAAGGCATCCGCGAGTTCAAGGACGCCAGCACCGAAATCCGCAAGGAATTCGAGCAGGCCGGTCAACCCGCGCAGCCGAACTACAACCAGCAGCCCACCAACTACAGCGTGCAGAGCCAGTATCCCACGCCGCCAACTGCTCCGGCAGCCGAGGCTGGTTCTGGGTTCGACCCCTGGGCTACCCCGGCCTACGTAGCGCCCACGGCGGACGCTGAATACCACCAGCACCCCAACATTCCAGAGCCTTATCAGGCCGAGGAGCCGGCGCCGCCCGTGGCGCACACCTTGCCGCCCAACCTGGCGCCCGAAGGCACCCAGCCGCGCAAGCCCTACTTACCCGCCAACCCCGACGCCAACGCCTAATTGGCGACCTAATCTGCAAATAGTTTGAAGCGTTTTCAGTCTTTATCCGAAGTTCGTAGCGAGCTGGCGGCGGGCAACACGTCCTGCCGCCAGCTCGTTGAGTATTACCTAGGCAACATCGAGCGCCAAAACCCCACGCTCAACGCTTTTTTGGAAGTGTGGGCCGACGAAGCTCGTGCTCAGGCCGATGCCGTTGACGCCAAGCTCGCTGCCGGCACGGCTGGCCCGCTGGCTGGCATGGTCATCGGCATCAAGGACGTATTGGCGTATGCGGGCCATTCGCTGCAAAGCAGCAGCCTGATGCTCGACGGCTTCAAGTCGCTGTTCACGGGCACGGCCGTGCAGCGCCTGCTCGACGCCGACGCCATTCTCATTGGCCGCCAAAACTGCGACGAGTTTGCCATGGGCGGCTCCAACGAAACGTCGCATTTTGGGCCCGCCCGCAACGCCGCCGACCCCGCGCGGGTGCCCGGCGGTTCGTCGGGTGGCTCGGCCGTGGCCGTGCAGGCCGACATGTGCCTGGCCTCTATCGGCTCGGACACGGGCGGTTCGGTGCGCCAGCCGGCGGCTTTTTGCGGCGTCATTGGCCTGAAGCCCACCTACTCGCGCATTTCGCGCTACGGCCTGGTTGCGTTCGCTTCCTCCTTCGACCAGATTGGCCCCATCACGCGGTCGGTGCAAGACGCCGCGCTGCTGCTGGAAGTAATGGCCGGGCCCGATGGCATGGACAGCACCGCCAGCCAGCGCGAAGTGCCCAAATACAGCCAGGAGCTCACGCCCGCGTCGCACTACCGCATTGGCTACATCGCCGACGCCATCGACAACGAAGGGCTGAGCCCGGAAATTAAATCCGCACTGGAAACGCAGTTGGACATTCTGCGCGGCCAAGGCCACGTGGTGGAGGCCGTGGAGTTTCCCTACCTGGAGTTCATGATTCCGACCTATTACATCCTCACCACCGCGGAAGCCAGCTCCAATCTGGGCCGCTTCGACGGGGTGAAGTACGGCTACCGCGCCCCGGACGCCACGGATTTGGAATCGCTGTATAAGAAGAGCCGCGCCCAGGGTTTCGGGGCCGAGGTGCAGCGCCGCATCTTGCTGGGCACCTTTGTACTGAGCGCCAATTACTACGACGCCTACTACACCAAAGCCCAGCGCGTGCGCCGGCTGATTAAAGACAAAACCGACGAGCTGCTGCGCCAGTACGATTTCCTGGTGTTGCCCACCACGCCCACCACGGCCTTCAAAATCGGCGAGAAGCAGGACCCGGTTTCCATGTACCTGGCCGACATTTTCACGGTGCAGGCATCTTTGGCTGGCGTGCCCGCCATTTCGGTACCGGTAGGGGAGGACTCGGCTGGCTTGCCCATTGGCTTGCAGGTGATGGCCGGTGCTTTCCGGGAGGCTGAGTTATTGGCATTCGCCGGCACGCTGACGGAAGAGGTACTGGCTTAGCGTAATAAACTGGCATAGATAGCGCGCCCCGAAGCGCCTAATTGTTAATCTGCACCATCTGGAGCGGGCTAGGCAATCAGGCACTTCGGGGCGATTTGCATTTCTACATGCGGATGTCTGTGAAATGAGAGGCGGCGAAAAACATTATGGCCATCTCTACAAGTTCTTTACCCTTGCCCTATCTTGGTGCTATGAAGCAAGGGATTAAGCAAGTGAAAACTATCCGGGCCGGCCGCTGGTGGCTGGCCCTGGCGCTGCCTTGGCTGCTGCTGCAGACGACCAAAACCAAGGCCCAACAGGTACCGCGGCTAGATTCCACGGGCCGGGTAATTTCCACCATGCCAGCGCTGTTGGGCGACACCGTGCGGGTGCGGCTGGAGTTGCAGCCCGATTCCTTGGTGTCGGCGCCGATGAGCGTTGATTCGGCGCGGCTGCTGTGGCTGCGCACCCCGCCGACCATGCGCGACTTGGTGTGCGACCGGGTGAGCTGCTTCGAAACCGACGTGCCGCACCAGTTCAACAACGCGGTGATGGCTTACGTGACCTTGTTTACGGCCCGCAACCGCAGCTACATGCAGCGCGTGCTGGAGCGAGAGAACTTCTACTTTCCCATATTCGAGAAATACCTCAAGCAGTACAACCTGCCCACGGACCTGAAATACTTGGCCGTGGTGGAATCGGCGCTCATTCCGACGGCCAAATCGCCGGTGGGCGCCACCGGGCTGTGGCAATTCATGGGCCCTACGGCCGGCGACCTGCGCCTGAAGCGCGACGAGTGGATAGACGAGCGCATGCACCCGGAAAAGGCCACCGAGGCGGCCTGCAAGCACTTGCGCTACCTCTACGGCGTCTTTCATGACTGGGAATTGGTGCTGGCCGCTTACAACTGGGGCGCCGGCAGCGTGCAGCGCGTGATGCGCCGCACCGGCAAAAAGACCTTCTGGGACCTGTACCCCTACATGCCGGCCGAGACGCGCAACTACGTGCCCACGTTCACGGCCATCATGTACAGCATGAAGTACGCCGAGTCGCACGGCTTGCGGACGCCCACCCTGCGCGACCTGGTGTGCGACCGCGTGGGCTGCTTCGAAACCGACGTGCCGCACCAGTTCAACAACTCGGTGATGGCCTACGTGACCTTGTTCACGGCCCGCAACCGCAGCTACTTGCAGCGCGTGCTGGAACGCGAAAACCTGTA
>DASVTG010000122.1:0-13619 GCA_036387695.1 Hymenobacter sp.
GTCTCAGCCGTCATGAAGGCCTGAAAACGCGCCTGCAAAGCACTAAAATCGGCAATGGCCTCGTGGCCGGCCTCCGTAACTGCGGCGCCGCCGCCGCGGGTGCCGCCGGTTTGGGTGCTTACCAGGGGCGTGGCCGCCTGCGCATTCATGGAGCTCACCAGGTCCCAGGCCCGCTTGTAGGACATGCCCATGGCCTGGGCGGCTTTGGAGATGGAGCCCAAGGCGGCAATGTGCTCCAGCAGCTCCAGCCGGCCGATGCCGAGGAAGCGGCCGTCTTCGGTTTCGAGCCACAGGCGGCCGTTGAGGCGGTAGGTTTTGGTGGGCGAAAGCAGCGTTTTCATGAGGGCAAAGATGGGCCCGCTGTGCGGGTTGAGCGCAAGCGCTTTCAGCTAGCGAGCGGCAGTGCTTCCGGCAGTAGTGCAAAGCATTGCCCGAATCTTTTAAACCCAGAAGTCTCAACCACCACCGGGAAATGCCGTTGAGAAAAGGCGCGCTGCGATGCATTCGACGGCCTTCTCGCGCAAGCTGCTTTTCCTTTCCACACCTTCTCTTTTACCACATGGAAACCCTTAAAACCAAAGCCTACGGCGCCACCGGGTCCGTATTCAACAGCTTGTCGGAAATGGAAATTGAGCGCCAGGCGCCCAAGGCCGACGAGGTGCACATCGACATTTTGTATTGCGGGGTGTGCCACTCCGACCTGCACCAGGTGAAAAACGACTGGCACAACACCATTTACCCCTGCGTGCCCGGCCACGAAATAGTGGGCCGCGTCATCGAAGCGGGCAGCGCCGTCACCAAGTTCAAAACGGGCGACCTGGTGGGCGTGGGCTGCATGATAGATTCCTGCGGCACCTGCCCGGCTTGCCAGGAAAAAGAAGAAAATTACTGCGAAGGCCCGGTGAGCTGGACGGCCACCTACAACGGCTACATGAAGCCCCAGAACCAGGACTTTAACACCTTCGGCGGCTACTCCACCAACATTGTGGTGAAGGAGTCGTTCGTGCTGCGCATTCCGGAGTCGCTCGATGCCAAAGCGGTGGCCCCGATTCTGTGCGCGGGCATCACTACCTACTCGCCCATGAAACACTGGAACGTGGGCCCCGGCCAGAGCGTGGCCGTGGTGGGCATCGGCGGGCTGGGCCACATGGCCGTGCAGATTGCGCGGGCGCTGGGCGCCACCGTCACGGCCGTGACGCGCACCAAGGAAAAGCAAGCCGAGGCCGAAAAGCTGGGCGCCCACGAAGTCCTGATTTCGAGCGACTCGAAGGCCATGGAGGCCCACGAGCTGAAGTTTGACTTCATCCTCATCACCATCCCCGACGCTTTTGAGGTGAACGACTACGTGAAGCTGGCCAAGCGCAACGGCGTCATCACCACCGTGGGCCTGCTCGGGCCTTACAAGGGCCCGCTCAACAACCAGGAGGTGGCCATGCACCGCCGCTCCATTGCCGGCTCCATCATCGGCGGCATTGCCGAGACGCAGGAAGTGCTGGAGTTTTGCGCCGAGCACAACATCCTGCCCGAGGTGGAAATGATTAAGATACAGGACATCAACGATGCCTTCGACAAGATGAACGACGAGGAAGTGCGCTTCCGCTACGTCATCGACATGGCGTCGTTGAAGGAGCAGGCATAAGGGCTGCGCGGACGCCAGATGAGCATGACGTTCCTTTTTATTTGATAACAGCCGTTTCTGCGGACGATTATGCTATGGCTAGCATTTGCTTGGCGTTGCCGATGGCCGAGGCGTCGATGTCGTTGTTGAAGTACACGTAGGCTTCCTGCACGGCGGGTTGGGCTTGGATTTCGTCGGCCACGCGGCGCAGGAAACCTTCGTCGTAGGGCGAGCGGTAGAGGTCGGGCACGCCGTGGAAGCGGTAGTAGAGCACGGGCGCGGTGGCCACCACGGCATCGGGCAGCTGCGGGTGGCTTTGGCCGCAGAAAATGACGTTGCGGCGGGCCAGCTCCTCGTACACTTCGGGCCGCCACCAGCTGGGGTGCCGGAACTCCAGCACGTTGGCGAAGCTGGGGTCGAGGCAGTCGAGGATGCGGGCGAGGCGGTCGGGCTCGTAGGTCATGCGGGGCGGCAGCTGGAAGAGAACGGGGCCCAGCTTTTCCAGCAGGCCGCGGCCGGTGGTGTCGTAGAAGTCGCCGAGCAGCTGCTGCACGTTGTGAAACTGCTTGTAGTGCGTGATGAGCTGCGGCGCTTTCACGGCAAACTGGAAGTCGGGCGGGCTCAGCGCGTACCAGTTTTCGAGAAAAGAAAGCTGGGGGAAGCGGTAGAAGGTCACGTTCAGCTCCAGGGTGCGGAAATGCTGGCTGTAGTATTCAAACCACTGCCGCATGGGCATTTTTTCGGGGTAGAAGGTGCCGCGCCAGTGGCGGTAGTGGTAGCCCGAGCAGCCGATGTGAAAGGTCGTCATATGAACTGCAAACGGCGCAGCTCTAGTAGGAGTTAAGGTCGAGCTTGCAGCAGCTCCTGCATTTGCCGGGCGTTTTCCACGCCCACGGCCCCAATGCCGTTGTTGAAATACAGGTAAACCCGCTGCACGTGCTTGGCCGCTTGCACCTCCGTCGCAATGCGCGCCAGAAACTCCGGGCTGTAGGGCGACTTGTACAGCTCCGGCACGCCGTGGAAGCGGTAGTAGACCGTGTCGGTGTTGGCCACCACCTCATCGGGCAGCTCCAGGGGCGGCGGGTAGCTCTGGCCCACGAATGCCACGCGGTGCTTGGTAAGGGTGCGCTGCACCTCGCCGTCCCACCAGCTGGGGTGCCGGAATTCCACCACGTTCTCAAAATCCGGGTCGAGGCTGTCGAGCAAGCGTTCCAGCAGCTCCGCAGTGTAGGCCGCTTTGGGCGGGAGCTGGAAGAGCACCGGGCCGAGCTTTTCCCGCAAGCCTTCCCGCACCGTGGCGTAGAAACTGGCCAGGATGGGCTGGACCTCGGCGTTGAACTGCTTGTAGTGCGTGACTTGCCGCGGCGCCTTCACGGCAAACCGAAAGTCGGCCGGGCTTTGCGTGTACCAGGTTTCGAACGCCTTCAGCTCTGGCATGCGGTAGAAGGTCACGTTCAGCTCCAGCGTGTTGAACTGCGTGCAGTAGTAGGCAAACCACTTGCGTGGCGGCAGGCCTTCGGGGTAGAAAATGCCTTTCCAATCGCGGAAAGAGAAGCCGGAGCAGCCGATGTAGTGGGCAGGGGCGGACATGAAACGGAAAGCTGGTGAGGCTGCCGTTTACGCAGGCGCGGGCTCGGCGGGCGGCGCGTCGGCTTTGCCCTCCTCTTCTTTTGCCTTGGCTTCCTCGGCCTTCTTCTTAAAGCCTTCCATCTCCTCTTTGCTGTAGGCCAGCCGGGTAATCAGTACGTAGCACACGGCCACGATGGCCGTGCCCACGGCCGTGGCCACCAGCAGCCCGCCAAACACCGTCCAGCCGATGTGCTTGCGGCTGATGGCGCCGGCCCCCGAGGCAATGATGAGCGGCACCACGCCCAGAATGGCCGAGAGCGAGGTCATCACGATGGGGCGGAAGCGCAGGCGCACGGCTTCCAGGGTGGCCTCCACCAGGTCGGTGCCGGCTTCGAGGCGTTCCTTGGCGTATTCCACAATGAGGATGGCGTTTTTGCCGGCCAGGCCCACCAGCGTCACCAGCCCGATTTGGGCGTACACGTTGTTGGTCAGCTCCGGCACCAGGGTGAGCGTGACAATGGCCCCGAGCGAGCCCACCGGCACCGACACCAGCACGGCCCACGGCACGGTCCAGCTCTCGTACAGCGCGGCCAGCACCAGGAACACAAACACCAGCGACAGCCCGAAAATGTACAGGCTTTGCGAGCCGGCCAGCTGCTCTTCGCGGCTCAGGCCCGAAAACTCGTAGCCGTAGCCGGGCGGCAGGTTTTTGGCGGCCACTTCTTCCAGGGCCGTGATGGCGTCGCCGGTGCTGTAGCCCTCGCCGGGGTCGCCGTTGATGTCGGCCGAGCGGAACAGGTTGTAGTGCGAGATGAGGGGCGCGGTGGCGGTGCGCTCGTAGCTGGTGAGGGTGCTCAGCGGCACCATCTGGCCGCCCTGGTTGCGCACGTAGTACTGGGCCAGGTCGCTCATGTCGCCGCGGTAGCTGGTGTCGGCCTGGGCCAGCACCCGGAAGGTGCGGCCGTAGAGCGTGAAATCGTTCACATAAGCCGAGCCCAGGTAGGTTTGCAGGGCCTGGCCGACGTCGGAAATGCTCACGCCGAGCTGCTTGCACTTTTCGCGGTTGATTTCAAGGCGATAAGCCGGCGTGTTGGCGGTGAAGAACGAGAAGCCTTTGGCAATCTCGGGCCGCTGCTTCATGGCCGCCAAAAAGCCCTGCAAGGTGCGGTCGAAGCTCTGAATGTCGGTTTGGGCCTCGCGCTCCTGCAAGATGAATGAGAAGCCCGACGTATTGCCCAGGCCCGGGATGGCGGGCGGCGGAATCACCACCACGCGGGCCTCGCGGAAGCGGGCCAGCCGGCGCTTCAGGGTGTCAACCAGGTCCGGCGCGGTCAGGCCTTTCTCGTCGCGCTCGTCCCAGGGCTTGAGCTGCACAAATAGTGTCCCGC
Source organism: Hymenobacter sp. (assembly GCA_036387695.1). Lineage (GTDB taxonomy): Bacteria > Bacteroidota > Bacteroidia > Cytophagales > Hymenobacteraceae > Hymenobacter. Next base: position 4,576 of record DASVTG010000122.1, read on the forward strand.
TGTTCGATTTCGTGGAAAAGTTAACCGCGTTGAGCCCGGCCAGGCCCGAGAAGTGGTTGATGCCGGGCGTGCTCTGCACCTCCTTCATGATGTCCTTGAGCGTGGCCACGGTGCGGTCCGTGGAAGCGGCCTCGGGCAGCGTGAAAGTGACGATGAGGCGGCCCTCGTCTTCGGTGGGCACAAAGCCGGCGGGCTTGGCGCGGTACAGCAGCACGGTGCCCACCTCCACAGCCGCCACTATGCCTATCATGAAGCGCGGGTACTTCAGGCCAAACTTGACGCGGTTGGTGTACCACTCCGTCAGGTTGTCGAACTTCTTGTTGAACCAGTCAAAGAAGCGGGCGAGGAAGCCTTTGCGGTGAACCTCACCCCCTGCCCCCCTCTCCAAAAGAGAGGGGGAACCGGTCCTGCGCTTTTCTGAATTGTCAGGTTCCCCCTCTCTTTTGGAGAGGGGGGCAGGGGGTGAGGCGCCGACGGCCGCGCCTTCCCCCTTCTTCTCACTGTTCTTGTTCTTGCGCAAAATCAGCGAGCACAGCGCGGGCGTGAACGTGAGGGCCGAAAACGTGCTCAGCACCACCGAAACGGCAATGGTGAGGGCAAACTGCTGGTAGAGCCGCCCCGTGATGCCGCCGATGAAGGCCACTGGCACGAACACCGCAATCAGGATGATGGACGTCGTGACCACCGGCGTGGAAATGTCGCGCATGGCCTCAATGGTGGCTTCAGTGGCGCCCATGTCCTTCTCGTCCATGTTGCGCTGGGTGGCCTCCACTATCACAATGGCGTCGTCAATCACAATGCCAATGGCCAGCACCAAGCCAAAGAGCGTGAGCGTGTTGATGGTGAAGCCCAGCAGCGGAAACGCGATGAACGGCCCCACCACCGCCACCGGAATGGCCAGCGTGGGAATGAGCGTGGCCCGCCAGTTTTGCAGGAACAGAAACACCACCAAAATCACCAGCACCAACGACTCCAGCATGGTGGAAAACACTTCCTTTACCGACACCTTTACCACCGAGGCCGCCTCGAACGGCACCTGGTAGTCGAGGTCGGCCGGAAACTGCTTTTTCAGCCGTTCCATCGTCTCGATGACGTTGTCATAGGTTTCCAGGGCGTTGGAGCCGGGAGCCTGGTACACCAGCAAGTAGGCGGCGCGCTTGCCGTCCACGAAGCTTTGGTTGGCGTAGTTGTACTTGCCCAGCTCCACGCGGGCCACGTCGCGCAGGTACACCAGCTTGCCGGTTTCGGGCAGGGTGCGCACCACCACGTTGCCGAATTCCTCGGCCGTCACCAGCCGGCCCTTCACAAACACCGTGTACTCAAAGCTTTGGCCCTGCTGCTGGGGGGCGCCGCCCAAGGAACCGGCCGCAATCTGGGCGTTCTGCTCGCGCAGGGCATCGGTCACGTCCTGGGCCGTAAGGCCGAGCTGGGCCAGCTTGTCCGGCTTCAGCCAGATGCGCATCGAGAAGTCGTCGGCGCGCGCGTTGATGTCGCCCACGCCCTTGGTGCGCAGCAGCGCGTCCTTCAGGTAAATGTTGGCGTAGTTGTCCAGAAACGTCACGTCGTGGCTGCCTTTGGGCGCGAACAGGGCCACCAGCAGCAGGATGCTGGGGTTGCGCTTGCGCACGGTCAGGCCCAGGCGCTGCACCTCTTCGGGCAGGCGGGGCAGGGCAATGCCCACGCGGTTTTGCACGTCCAGGGCGGCCACGTCGATGTCGGTGCCCACCTCAAAGTTGACCGTCATGCTCATCTGCCCGTTGTTGGCCGAGGAGCTGTTGAGGTAGCTGAGGCCGGGCACGCCGTTCACCTGCGTTTCCACGGGCGTGGTCACGGTTTGCTCCACGGTTTCGGCGTCGGCCCCCACGTAGTTGCCCGTCACCGACACGGTGGGCGGGGTGATGTCGGGGTACTGCGTGATGGGCAGGCTGAAAATGGCCAGCGCGCCCAGCAGCACAATCAATACGGAGCACACAATGGCCGTGACCGGCCGGCGAATGAAGGTTTCGGCAATCATGCGCGGCAGATAGAGTTAAAAGGTAAAAGTTGAGAGTTAAAAGCCAGGCAGTCTTCTCTCGGTAAAAACCTCAAATACTTCACTTTTAACCTTTCATTTTTAACTTTTAATTTCTGCCGGATGGCCGCACTTTTCTTGCCTTCCTGCGGCGGCTTGGGCCGGCCGGTGGTCACGGTGGCGCTGTCGCGCAGCTGCGGCAGGCCCTCGGCCACAATCTTTTCGCCGGCTTTCAGGCCTTTCAAAATCACGATGTCGTCGCGCAGGCGCGGGCCCAGCTCCACCTTGCGCTGCAGGGCCACGGTGTCGCGCACCACAAACACGAAGCTCTCGCCCATCTGGTCCAGGATGGCCTTGTTCGGCACCACCACGCGGCGGCCCGACTGCTCGTTGAGCACGCGCAGCACCACCGTCAGGCCGTCTTTCAACTCGCGGCCGGGGTTGTCGAACTGCATCCGCACCTGCACGCTGCCGGTCTGGCTGTCCACGCCGCGGTCCACGGCCCGGATGCGCCCGCGGCCGCCGTACACTTTCCCGCCCGGCAGGGTCAGCCGCAGGCTGGAATCCTGCGCGGCCAGTGCGCCCTGCTGCTCGCCCTGCAAAGCCTGGAACCGGCTCAGCTCCTGCTCGTTCACCACAAAGTCCACGCCCATGGGGTCTTCGCTCGAAATGGTGTTGAGCAAGGTGCTGCCCACGGTGACTTGGGCGCCCAGCCGCACCTGCGAGATGCCAATGCGGCCGGTGAACGGGGCCCGCACCAGCGAATAATCCAGGTCGGTTTGCGCGGTGGCCAGGGCGGCGCGGGCCACCGCTACCTGGGCGCGGGCGCTGGCCTCGGTGGTCACCGAGTTGTCGACAATCTGCAGGGCAATGGCGTCTTGCTGGGCCAACCGCTGGTAGCGCGCCAAATTGAGCTGGGCGTTTTGGAGTTGGGCCTGGGCGCTTTGCAGGTTGGCCCGGGCCTCGCGCACAGCGGCCTGGTACTTGCGGCGGTCGATTTCGTACAGCGGCTGGCCCTTTTTCACCACCTCACCTTCCTTGAAATAAATGCCCGTGATAAAGCCCGGTACCTGGGTGCGCAGCTCCACAATGTTCAGGGCCGCCACGCGCGCCGGGTACTCGTCGTAGTAAATGGCTTGCTGTTCCTGCGCGGCCACCAGTTTCACGGGCGTGGGGCCGGCCTGCTCGCCGCCGTCTTTTTTGGCTTCCTCGTCTTTTTTGCCGCACGCGGCCAAGCCCAGCAGCAGAAAGCCCGCCAGCAGGTTTCGGTGGGTAAAAGTTCGGAGGGTGGCTCTCATACTTGGATACTGACTGTGTTATTTTAATAAATCGTCAGGCAGAGCGCAGCGAAGCATCTCGCTCGCAGGCAGCAAATGATTAGTGACTGCAAGCGAGATGCTTCGCTGCGCTCTGCATGACTTTTCTTTATTTCTCACTCCACCGCCAGCTCGCCCCGCGCCCGCAGCACTTCCACCTTGCTGGTGAGTACTTGAAACAGGGCCACGTTGTAGGTCAACTCGGCGGAGCGCAGCGTGGTTTGGGCCACCAGCACGTCGAGGTAGGGCTTGATGCCTTCGCGGTATTGCAGGTTCACCACGTCGAACACTTCGCGGGCCAGGGCCAGGTTTTGCTTGCCGTATTGGTAGTCGGCGTAGAACCCTTTGTAGGTGGCCAGCGCCTGCTCGAACTCGGTGTTGATTTGGTTGCGGGTGGCCAGCACGTCCTCGTCGAGGCGCTGGTCGATGAGGCGGGCGCGGCGCAGGTTTTGCAGCCGCCGGCCGCCCTGCAAAATGGGCAGGCTGAGCTGCAGGCCGCCGTAGGAGCTGGGGAAGCGCCGGCTGTACAAGTCGCCCAGGTTGTCGTTCTGAAACACCGTGTTGTAGGTGCCATACGCCCCCACGGCCGGCAGGAACCCCCAGCGGTAGTACCCAATCTGGGCCGACTGCAGCACTTTCTGGGTTTGCAGCAGCCGGATTTCGAGCCGGTTGGCGGGCTCCACGCCAGTAGTGGTGTCGAGGGCTGCGTCCAGCTCCAGGCGCAGCGAGTCGTAGTTCAAGGTCAGGGGCTGGGCACCGGGCAAGCCCATCAGTTCCTTGAGGCGGGCCAGGTTGCCTTTCACGCTTTCCTGGGCTTGCTTGCGGGCGGCGCGCGAAGTGTTGAGGGCAATTTCGGCCTGCTTGTAGTCAATCTTGTCGTTCACGCCGGCCTCGTAGCGGGCGCGGGCGTCCTTGAGGCCGCGGCCCAGGCGCACGATGTCGGACTCGTACACGCGCACCTGCTGCAGGTTCAGCAGCACGTCGTAGAAGGAGCGGCTCACGTCGGCCACCAGGTTGGTGCGCACCAGGGCGGTGTTCTGGCGGGCAAACTCCCGCGAGGGCCGGGCCTGCCGCCGCGCCAGCCACACGTCCTGGTTGTAGATGGCCTGGTTGCCGCTCAGGGTGAAGGTGGAAGTATTCTTGAGCCCGACTTGCCGGGGCGTCACGCCGCCCTGCTCGTTCGGCAGCACCACAAACGGCAGCTGGAAAGCGCGCTGAGCGTTGCCGGTGAGGCCCACTTGCGGCAGCCAGCCGGCCAGGCCAATGCGAATGTCGGCTTCGTTCACCTGCTCATCAAGCTTCGCCTGCCGCACGATGGGCTGGTTCTGCAAGGCGTAGCGCACGCATTCAGGCAAGGTGAGCGGCGCGCCCGCAGGCGGCGTGGTGCCGAGGGCAGTTGGTTGCGCTGCAACTCGGCTCAACGTCAGCAACCCCAATAGCAGGGCCCAGCTTATCTGCAATAGCGTACGTGCCTGGATTTTCTGCATAGACAACACTGAGCCCTTCCCAACCAGTCGGTGGTTATTTTGTTACCGATGTTGTGCTGTTGAGGTTGTCTCCGGCGCGCACCAAGCCCCAGCCGCTCAACAGCAAAAGCACCCCAAAGGCCAAAAAGGCCAGGTCCCAGGGCAGCTTGTTGGTGGTGTACTCCTGCACGTGGTGCAGGCCCAAAATCTGGTGGTCGATGACGCCTTCTATCACGTTGAACAAGCCCCAGCCCAGCAGCAGCGCGCCCCACAAGGTGCGGCCCGAGCGCGGCACATCGGGCCGGGTCAGGGCGCCCCACAGCAGGCGCAGGCCCACGGCCGTCATCACCCACACGGCGGCGTGAAACACGCCGTCCCAATACATGTTTACCTTCGCGGCCACCAGGTTGTCGGGCGGGAGCTGGTTTGATAACATGTTGTGCCACTGCAGTATTTGGTGCAGCACAATGCCATCGACGAAGCCGCCCAGGCCGGCGCCCAGCAGCAAGCCGGCGGCAATCAGGGGCGTGCGAGTAAACGAGGTAGAAGCAGGATTCATGCGGGACGGGCGAGAAAACGGTGGCGAATGTCAGCGGCGAAAAACAGGCCCAGGCCCCCCAGCAGCAGCACGGCCACGGGCAGCAGCACGAGCAGCAAATTGGCCGAGTAGGCGGCGTTGTGAATGCCGGCCTGCACCCGCGGGCGGCACACGGCGCAGGCGTTGGCCACGGCGGCCGGCAGCCACAGCAGGCCCCCGAGCAGCACCTTGGGCATTCCGTTGCGCCTGAAAAGAAAGATGAAGAAATAATTCATGAATGGCTTTACGGTCCCAGACTGATGGAGTTAACGCCGCCCGTAAATCCATTCGGCTACTGCCGAGCTGCCGCGGACATGGCCAAAAGTTGTACCCGTCGCATCGGCTGCTGGTGTTACCTTTCGAACGCGGCAGATTGTCGCGCTTCCTATTCTTTTTCATTCCCGCGCATGAAAAAACTGCTTCTTTCCGCCACCCTGCTTGCCGCCGCTGCTGTGTCTCAGGCCCAAGAGTTCAAGTACCAAACGCCGCCCAAGGCGCTGCAAGACCTGCTGCTGGCGCCGCCCACGCCCCGCGTCAGCCTCTCGTCCGATGGCCGCACGCTGGCCCTGCTGCAAGTGCAGGACTTTCCCACCGTGGCCGAGCTGGCCCAGCCCGAGCTGCGCCTTGCCGGCCTGCGCCTGAACCCGCGCACCAATGGGCAGAGCCGGGTGAGCTACGCCGTGGGCATCAAGCTCAATACCCTGCCCAGCGGCGCGGAAATTGAGGTGAAAGGCCTGCCCGCGCAGGCCCGCATCAGCGGCGTCAGCTGGTCGCCCGACAATAAAACCATGGCCTTCGCCCTGACCACGCCCGGCTCCGGCACCGACGGCCGCGTGGAGCTCTGGGTGGCCGATGTGGTCGGCGCCAGCGCCCGGCGCCTGCTGGCCACGCCCCTCAACGATGCCTTTGGCAACGCCTTTGAGTGGGTTTCGGACAGCAAAACCATTGTGGCCTGCACCGTGCCCGCGGGCCGCGGGGCCGCTCCCGCCGCCGATGCCGCGCCCACCGGCCCGGCCGTGCAGGAGAGCGGCGGCGGTAAAAAAACCGCCGCTCCCACCTACCAGGATTTGCTGAAAAGCCCCACCGACGAGCGCCTCTTTGACTACTACGCCACCTCGCAGCTGGTGAAAGTGAGCCTGGCCGATGGCGCCGCCCAGCCCTTGGGCCAGCCCGGCGTGATTCAAACCGCGTCGCCCTCGCCCGACGGCAAGTACGTGCTGGTGCGCACCCGCCACCGGCCCTATGCCTACACGCTGCCCATTGGCCGGTTTCCGCAGCGCATCGACGTGCTGGACCTGGCCAGCGGCGCGCCTGTAAAAACCGTGGCTGACTTGCCCCTGGCCGATGCCGTGCCCATTGGCAACGATGCCGCGGCCACCGGCCCGCGCGGCCACGCCTGGCGCGCCGATGTGCCCGCCACCATTTACTACGTGGAAGCCCAGGACGGCGGCAACCCCAAAACGAAAGCCGATATCCGCGACAAGTTGTTCACCCTGGAAGCACCGTTTAGTGGGGCACCCCAGGAAATGGCGGCGCTGCCCCTGCGCTTTGGCGGCTTGAGCTGGGGCAACGGCCAGCTGGCCCTGGTGGACGGCTACCGCTGGGCCGACCGCCACCAGACCACCTGGCAAGTGAACCCCAGCAAGCCCGCCGCGCCGCTCACCGTGTTGTTCGATGGTTCGTCGGAGGACAAGTACAAGGACCCCGGCACGCCGTACGAGCACCGCAACGCCCAAGGCAAATCGGTGCTGCTCACGGGTGGGGCCATGGGCCAGAGCCTGTACTTGCTGGGCAACGGCGCCTCGCCGGAAGGCGACCGGCCGTTTGTGGACGAGCTGGACTTAATCACCAAGAAAACCACCCGCTGGTGGCGGTCGCAGGCCCCCGTTTACGAAATTCCGGTAGCCATCATCGACGCCAGCGGCAAGAAACGCCAGCTGCTCACGCGCCGCGAGTCGCTCACGCAATCGCCGAACTTCTACCTGCGCGACGCCACCAAGAAAGACAAGCTAACGGCCGTTACCAAGTTCCCGAACCCCTACGCGGCCTTCGGCGGCAGCTTCCCCAAGCAGGTGCTGAAGTACAAGCGCGCCGACGGCGTGGAACTGACCGCCAACCTCTACCTGCCCCCGAACTACAAGAAGTCCGACGGTCCGTTGCCCACGCTCATGTCGGCCTACCCGCTGGAGTTCAAGGATAAAAGCACGGCCGGGCAGGTCAGTGGCTCTCCCTACACCTTCACGCGCCTGGGCGGCGGCTCGCCGGTGTTTTGGGTGACGCAGGGCTACGCCGTGCTGGAAAACGTGAGCGTGCCGATAGTGGGCGAAGGCAGCAAAGACCCCAACGATACCTACATCGAGCAGCTGGTGAGCAGCGCCAAAGCGGCCATCGACGAAGGCGCCCGCATGGGCGTGGTGGATGCCAACCGGGTGGGCGTGATGGGCCACAGCTACGGCGCCTTCATGACGGCCAACTTGCTGACGCACTCCAGCTTGTTCAAGGCCGGCATTGCGCGTAGCGGCGCCTACAACCGCACGCTCACGCCCTATGGTTTCCAGGGCGAAGAGCGCAATTACTGGGAGGCGCCGGAGGTGTACAACGCCATGTCGCCGTTCAACTACGCCAACAAAATCAAAACCCCCATTCTGCTCATTCACGGTGAGGCCGACAACAACACCGGCACCTACCCCATTCAGAGCGAACGCTACTACGCCGCGCTGAAAGGCCAGGGCGCCACGGCCCGCTACGTGGTGCTGCCCGCCGAAGCCCACGGCTACGCCGCCCGCGAAAACATGCTCCACGTGCTGTGGGAAACCAATGCGTGGCTGGAAAAGTACGTGAAAGCGCCAACGCCCCCGCCGGCTAATTAAGACTGCAAGAAGCGCTTTTAGCCTATTTAGTGGCAAAAAAGCCCAGCACTACCACGTGGTAGTGCTGGGCTTTTTTGCTAGGTTTCTAAAGAGCTTACCAGGCAGCGAATATTTGACAAATGACGCTCGAAGAAGCAGGCTTTGGCGTGCTCTGGCTCTTTTTACGCGGTTGTCATCTTTCACCTCGCGGACGCCAGATAAGATGACAGCCTTCATCCTCCGGTCCGACCGCCCGAGGCGGTCCGACCGGTTGCCGCTGGAGCGAAACCGGGCAGATACCAACCGGTCGGACCGCCTCGGGCGGTCGGACCGGAGGACGCGCTTCTTTGCGCACGACTGCTAAACCGCTTTGTTAATAGCTTTTTCCGTGCGTTAGCTTGAGTACCTGATTTGTGAGTCCGGGCACTTGTTTCAGAAACTGAATAGCAAAAGTGGTAAGGGAGGGACGACCGAAAAATTGGTGAATGAGCCGGCCCGCCGTGATGCGCAGCAGCAGTAGGCGCCGCCAGGCGCGGGTGTACTGCTGCTCCAGTTCGGCGCGGGAAATGTGGCCCTCCAAGAACTCCGTCAGCAGGCCGTGCAGCAGGAAGCTTGCGTTCATGCCCATGCTCATGCCATTGCCGGCGAGCGGGGCAATGGTGCCGGCCGCGTCGCCGAGCATCAGCACATGGCCATCCACCGTGGAGCGCTCGCGGAACGTGATTTGAGAAATGACAATCGGCGGGTTGCCTTCGCGCTGGGCTTCTTGCAGGTAGGGGCGGAGGAGCGGGTTTTGCATGAGGACCTGGCGCTCCATCTCGGCCA
>DASVTG010000123.1:0-4641 GCA_036387695.1 Hymenobacter sp.
GTTAGGTAGCATTAGCAGTTACCAGGCCCATGAGTTGTTCATGAACAGTCCATTTCGTTTCCCTGTCAACGTGGGCAAAGCTGCGTTTTTCCTTTCCGTCACGGCATGGGCAGTGAGCTGCCGTCAGCAGCCCATTCAAGTCCTGGATTACGCCCAGGCCAAGCGCCTGACAACGAAATACGTGTCGCAGTACAAACCCGGCAAGATGCCTGCTTATTGGGTAGGTCCTTCCACCACTTACACTCGTTTGCGGCGGGCAAAGTCTGCCGAAGATGCCATCATCGCGGGCCATGTCGATGAGCGGGAGGAAAACGGAACGCTGCGGCCTTCGCCCGGCGCAATTATCTCCATCGACCGAGGCCATGTTTTTGCTGATGAGAACGGTAATTATGCGCAGGCCGTAACGCCTGGTCGCCACACCCTGCGCATTGGGTGGGTGGGCATGCTTTGGTCCGAAGCTGAACCGTTGCGGGCACAGGCTGGCGACTCAATCAGGACCAGCTCCCAGCTCCTGCACGACCCGCGGCCTCTTATGAACTAACTCTGTGCTTTTTGCTCAACTTTCGGCCACTCATTTCCCGTTTTCGTTGTTAGCAAGTCAACGAAATCAACCCGCATTCTTTTGTCCGAAGTATTCATCCCCACCGACCCTTACGCCCTCGAAAAAGAGCTGCGCCACACCCAGGCCCTCATGCAGCTGGAGCAAAAGGAAGACCTGGAGCAATTCAAGATTAAAAACGCCAAGGCCAGCATTGCCGAGCGCCAGCAGCGCGGCCTGACCTGGTACCCCGTCACCATCACCAAAGAAGACATTGGCTTCGGCGGCAAAGTCGTGCTTGAGCTCGAACGCCCCGCCGGCCAGCAGGGCCTGCACCTGTTTCAGGTGGGCAAAAACGCCTCCTTGTTTGGCAACGTGCCGGGCCGCTCGGCCACCGACCGCCCCACGCTGAGCGGCGTGATTACGAGCGTGCGGCGCAACAAGCTGCTGCTCTCCACCACCAAGGAAGACCTCCCCGATTGGGTGCTCGACGGCGGCAAGCTCGGCATCGACCTGACCTTTGACGAGGTCAGCTACCGCGAGATGGACTACGCGCTGGGCAAGGTGATGGGCGCCTACGGCGACCGGCTGGCCGAGCTGCGCGACGTGCTGCTGGGCGCCAAAGAAGCCCGCTTCCGCGCCGAAAAGGCCGACGACCTGTTCTACCCCAGCCCGCTGAACGAGTCGCAGCTGGCCGCCGTGCGCCACGTGATGGCGGCCCAGGACGTGGCCATCATCCACGGCCCGCCCGGCACCGGCAAAACCACCACGCTGGTGCAGGCCATCATGGAAACCATTCGGCGCGAGCGGCGCGTGCTGGTGTGCGCCCCGAGCAACACGGCGGTGGACTTGCTCACCGAAAAGCTGGCCGAGCGCGGCGTCAACGTCATCCGCATGGGCAACCCTTCGCGGGTGTCGGACCTGCTGCTGGAGCACACGCTCGACGCGCAGGTGATGGCCCACAAGAGCTACAACGAGATGCGCTCGATGCGCCAAACGGCCGACCAGTACCGCGAGATGGCCGGCAAATACGTGCGCAGCTTCGGCTACGAGGAGCAGCAGCACCGCAAGCAGCTCAAGGAGGAAGCGCGGATGCTCTTCCAACAGGCCGATGATTTGGAGCGCTACATCACCGAGGATTTGCTGGAATCGGTGCAGGTAATAACGTGCACGCTGGTGGGCGCCTCCAACCGCAACATTCGCCACCTGACCTACGAAACCATCTTCATTGACGAGGCCGCCCAGGCCCTGGAGCCCGGCTGCTGGATTCCGATTGCCAAGGGCAAGCGCGTGATTCTGGCCGGCGACCACCACCAGCTGCCGCCCACGGTGAAAAGCGAAAAAGCCGCCCGCGAAGGCCTGCGCGAAACGCTGTTTGAGAAGTGCATCAAGCGCCAGCCGGCCACGGCCCGCATGCTCACGGTGCAGTACCGCATGCACGAGCAAATCATGGAGTTCAGCTCCGAACAGTTCTACGACGGCAAGCTGGAAGCGCACGACACCGTGCGCCACGCCGGCCTCGACGCCTACGACCTGAGCTTTGCCCCCGACCTGCCCGTGGAATTCCTCGACACCGCGGGCTTCGGCTTCCAGGAAATCACCATCCCCGAAAGCCGCTCCACGGCCAACCCCGAAGAAGCCGACTTGCTCCTCAAGCGCCTGGCCCAGCTGCTGGAGCCTTACGACCAGGTGGAGCACGAGGAAGACCTGCTCACCATCGGCGTCATTGCCCCGTACCGCGCCCAAATCAACTATTTGAAGGACGCCATCGAGGAAAACGACGAGCTCAACGGCCTGATGGCGCACCGCATGCTGAGCGTGGGCACCGTGGACTCGTTCCAGGGCCAGGAGCGCGACATCATCGCCATCTCGCTCACCCGCAGCAACAACCACGGCGAAATCGGCTTCCTCTCCGACATCCGCCGCATGAACGTGGGCATGACCCGTGCCCGGCGCAAGCTGCTGCTCGTCGGCGACTCGTCCACGCTTAGCTCGAACCCGTTTTTTAAAGAGCTGCTGGCGTACGTGGAGCGCATTGGCGGCTACCGCACGGCCTGGGAAATGGCGTGAGGGCGCTTGGTGAGCAGTCGGTCGTAAGAGCTTATCCAAACCAAACGTCCTGCTAACGCAGCAGGACGTTTGGTTTTGCCTGATACCACTTGTTCTCGTCCTCGGTTGTCAAGCAGCCAATGGCCTCCGTTGGCCCGGCCGCACGCCGCCGTGGTTTACCTTGCTGCATGAAGCTACCCCTTTTACTCCGCGGCGCCCTGCCCGCCGCGCTGCTGGCCTCGGTTTTTGTGGTGGGCGCGGAGGCGCCGCGTCCGGCCGCGCCGCGTGTTTTCACCTCCGACCTCGACCATTTCTGGACCGCCTACGACAGCATCCGCAGCACCCGCGACAGCCTGCGGCAGCTGCGCTACCTCAACCGGCTGTACCTGGCCAAGGGCTCCTTTGGCCTGAAAGCTTTTCGGGAGGTGAAGGGCCACACCGCCGGGCAGTGGGTGAGCGCCATCCGGCGCTATCCGCGCTTTTGGGAGTCCATCCGGCCGCGCACCCAACTGGTGCGGGCCGCGGCCCGGGAAATTGAGCTGAGCCTGGGCAAGCTCAAGGTGCTGTGCCCCACGCTGCGGCCCGCCAAGGTGTACTTCGCCGTGGGGGCCCTGCGCGCCGGCGGCCTCACCAAGGACAGCCTGGTGGTGATAGGCTCCGAGCTGGCCACCGGCAACGCCCTCACCGACCTTTCGCGCCTGCCCAAAAGCCTGGCCGAGCGCCTGGGCCGCGACTTCCGGCGCGACCCGCTCGCCAGCCTCGTGCCGCGCACCGTGCACGAGTACGTACATACCCAGCTCAACGGCTACGGGGCCAGCGTGCTGGGCCAGGCCGTGAACGAAGGCGCCTGCACTTTCGTGGCCGAGCTGGTGACCGGCCAGCCCCTGCCTTATCCTTACCTGGCGTACGGCCAGCAGCACGAGGCGGCCCTGAAGGAGCGGTTCAAGTCGGAAATGTTCATCCCGGTGTTCCCGGCCTGGTCGGCCGAGCAAGCGCCCGACGACTTGAGCCACACCGCCGACCTGAACTACTACCTGGGCTACGCCATTTGCAAGGCGTATTACGCCCAGGCCACCAACAAGCCCCAGGCCGTGCGCGACATGCTGCGCCTGGACTACACCAGCGCCCGGGCCGTTGAAGAGTTCCTCGAAAAGTCGCAGTACTACCCCGACCAGCCCCTGCGCCAGCTCCGCGAAGCCTTTGCCGCCCAGCCACCCGACGCCAACCGGGTGCGCCCCTACGCCCTCAGCGGCCCGCCCCTGAGCGCTGCCGTAACCGAGCTGACCGTGGATTTCCCGCGCCCCATGAGCCCCTACGCCTCGGTGCGCACCGGGCCGGGCGGCGAGGCCACCTACCCCACCCTGGGCCCCCTGCGCTTCTCCGCCGACAACCGCACCCTCACGTTCCCCGTGAGCCTGAAGGCGGGGCAGAGCTACGAATTCATCGTGGCCGACGGCGGCTCCCGCTCCCTGCAGGACTACCCCAACAACACCTATTTGCTGAAATTCAGCACCAAGTAGCATCGGCGCCCTGTTGGTGTGATTGGGGCCGGCGTGCGGCGTTGGAGAGCAGCAAAAAGTGTGGGGTAATCCTCTTTTTTTGGTTGAGCTAGGCGACACCAAAGCACATAACCGACGAACTAACTTCATCCGGGCTGCTCACGAACACATAGGTAATCGTCCGTACAACCAAGGCATTGGCGAGCCGGGCGGGCAACGCGCAGGTCTAACCTGGCCCGCCACCTGCGTCGTGCCCGTCGTCGGGTCATCGCCGCAGCCAGACAAGTAGAAAATACCAGCGGCAGCTAATAGGCGCCAGATAACCAAGGAATGCGTGTTCATAACCAGGACGATTGAGTGTGAAAGCGTAATAATAAGCCGCGTAGCGGGGGCGTCCCCAAAACTAGCTTGGAGACGCCTCCGTAGTTCCATCAGTGCTCGACACTGAGTTGCCGCCGGGTGATGGTCTTGTCGCGCTGCACCGTGACCTGGTACAGGCCCGCCGGCCAGGCGCGCGTGTCCACGCGCAAGGTCGCGGTTTTGATGTTGTCGGCC
>DASVTG010000124.1:0-14133 GCA_036387695.1 Hymenobacter sp.
CTGCGCGAGCGCGCCGCCCAAACCCACCACAGCACGGCCCGCCAAGCGGCGCAGCTCGCCCAAGCCGCCGAAGTGAAGCACCTGCTGCTGGGTCACTTCTCCAGCCGCTACAAGAGCCTGGGGCCGCTGCTGGACGAGGCCCACACCGTGTTTCCAACCGCCGAGCTGGCCACTGAAGGCCTGACCGTAAGCCTGTAAAACCACTATTCTGTCATCCTGAGCACCGCGAAGGACCCTCTCACGTTGGAAGCAGTATTTACGACAAGCTGTTCGTCGGTGAAAAGGTCCTTCGCGGTGCTCAGGATGACAGATTGAATTACAGTTCCCATGACTCCTTTTGCTCACAAAAAGCAGCAGCTTTACCTGGTTCTCAGCGGCATTTTTCTGGTGAACGCGCTGCTGGCCGAAATCATCGGCGTCAAGATTTTTTCGGCCGATAAGCTGATGGGCTTGCCCGGCAACCTCACGGCCGGCGTGCTCATCTGGCCCGCTGTGTTTGTCACCACCGACATCATCAACGAATACTTCGGCAAGGCCGGCGTGCTGCGCATCAGCTACCTCACCATGGCGCTCATCGTTTTCGCGTTCGGCATCATCTACCTCACCACCAAGCTGCCGCCCGCCGACTTCTGGCTCGACGTGAACAAAACCGACAACCAGGGCCGGCCTTTCAACATCGACTTTGCTTACCAGAGCATTTTCCGCCAGGGGCTGGGCATCATCATCGGTTCCATTGTGGCGTTTGGCGTGGGGCAGGCACTCGACGCCACCATTTTCGCGGCCATTCGCAAGGCCACGGGCGGCCGCTTCGTGTGGCTGCGGGCCACGGGCTCCACCTTGGTATCGCAGCTGGTCGATTCATTTGTGGTGCTATTCGTGGCCTTCAAGCTCTTCGGCAATTGGACGATGGACCAGGTGCTGAGCGTGGCCAACACCAATTATTGGTACAAGTTTGCGGCCGCCATCCTGCTCACGCCGGTGCTGTATCTGGCTCATTACCTGATTGACCGGTATCTGGGAAAAGAAGAAACCAGCGAGTTGCAAGAAGAAGCCGTGGCGAACGTTAGCGCTTGACTTTGCTAATCATGTTTTCGTCAAAATGATGCGTTTCATTGTTTCGCTGTTGGTCGTCGTGGCCTGCCTGCTGCCCAGCATGGCACTAGCCCAGTTCAATTTTGCGCCGGGCACCTACCAGCTGGCCACCGGAGCAACGGGCACCGCTTCGCTTAAGCTGGTGCTGGCCGAGGGCGGCAGTCCCACCACCGTAGTTGGCGTGAAGAATGGCAAGGAGCGCCGGTTCCGCAGTTCTGAGATGGCGGCATTTTCCGTTGACAACCACCGATTTGTGCAAGCCAAAGATTTCCGGTTCCGCAGCGGCGCCGACGCGGGTTTCCAGGACCCCACCCTTCTGGAAATACTGGAAACCGGGCCCGTTGAGCTTTACTATTATTACTACCTGGTGGAAATGGGCACGAATTTCAAGGCCCACGTCAAGCTGCCCGTACTCCGCAAGCCGGGCACCAACACGTTCTTTGCCTACAGCCCCGGCCGCACCCCGGGCTTCGACGCCAAGCTGGCGCCTGGTACCTTCGTGGCCGCCCTTTTTCCCGCCGACCCGGTGTTGCAGCGCCAGTTTGCCACCAACAGCATCACCCGGGCCCAACTTACTGATGTGGTGCGCGCCTACAACCAAGGCGTGCGCCTGAAACCCTAACCACTCCCATGTCCCGCATCCTCACCGGCATCCAAAGCACCGGCCGCCCGCACTTGGGCAACCTGCTGGGCGCCATCCTCCCGGCCATCGAGCTGTCGAGAAACCCGGCCAACGACTCGCTGTACTTCATTGCCGATTTGCACTCGCTCACCACCGTGCGCGACCCCGAGCTGCTGCGCGCCAACACCTACGCCGTGGCCGCGGCGTGGCTGGCCTGCGGCTTCGACACAGAGAAGAACCTGTTCTACCGGCAGTCCGACGTGCCGCAAGTAACCGAGCTGACGTGGTACCTGAGCTGTTTCACGCCCTACCCGATGCTGGCCAACGCGCACTCCTTCAAGGACAAGTCCGACAAACTTTCGGACGTGAATGCCGGCTTGTTCACGTATCCGGTGCTCATGGCGGCCGACATCCTGCTGTACGACGCGGAGTTCGTGCCCGTGGGCAAAGACCAGATTCAGCACCTGGAAATTGCGCGCGACATTGCCAATGCCTTCAACTCGCGCTACGGCGACACGCTGGTGCCGCCCCAGGCCCGCGTCGATGCCGAGCTGATGACCATTCCCGGCACCGACGGCGCCAAGATGAGCAAGAGCTACGGCAACATCATCGACGTTTTTGCGCCGGAGAAGGAATTGCTCAAGGCCGTAAAATCCATCATCTCCGACAGCACGCCGCTCGAAGCGCCCAAGAATCCGGCCACGGACATTACGTTCAAGCTGTACTCGCTGCTGGCCACGGCCGCAGAAACGGCCGCCATGCGCGCCAATTACGAAGCCGGTGGCTACGGCTACGGCCACGCCAAAAAGGAGCTGTACGAGCTGATTCTGCGGCGCTTTGCCCAAGAGCGCGAGCTGTTCGATTTCTACCTGAACAACCTGCCCGAGCTCGACGCCAAGCTGGCCATTGGGGCCCGCCGCGCCCAGGAATACGGCGCCGGCGTGCTGGCCAAAGTGCGCCAAAAAGTGGGCTACGGCCGGGCGTAGCGCCCCGCTGTCATTGCGAGCGGAGCGCGGCAATCCGTCCTGTTCTCAGCGACCAATCCCATAACGTGATGAGTTCGCGAGAAGCTCAACTCATAGCACGGCGGGGTTTTTACGTCTCGGGGCTGGTCGCTGAGAACAGGACGGATTGCTTCGGCTTCGCCTCGCAATGACAGCGAAGCAGCGTTACTCAAACTGCTGTTCTGCGGAGAAACTGAAGCCCACTTTGCTGCCGCGGCTCACTTGCTGGTTTTCCAGTTTTTGCTTCACGCTGATTTTCTGGATTTCCGGCAGCGGCGGCGCGATTAGGTCGTTGTTGACGGCCGCTATCATGGCGCTTTCCACGAACAGGCGCATGGTGTCGGTCGAGATGATGTTGTCCGACATGTCGTTGTCGGGCAGTTCGAGCTGTTGGACTCCTTCCAGGTAATAGTGGTTCTCAATGTTCACCAGCAGGCGGCCCACCAGGTAGCCGGGGTCGTTGAGGCGGTGGTACTTGATGCTGTCGGCCATGAAGTTGTAGGCCATGATGTGGCCGAAAAAGCGTCGGCGGAAGTCGGCGCTTACGTAGGCGCTGGGCATGGGCCCGTATTCGTCGGCAAACGTCACCACGTTGGAGTGCATGACGAACACCAGCAAATCGCCCGAAAACTTGATGTGAAACTCCATGTCGTTGATGGAGCGGTACTCAATCACCACGCTCGAATCGAGGGGCGTGAGCTTGCGGGTGAGTTCCAGCACCAGTTCTTGCGACACCAGCCGCAGGCAGTCGAAAGCGGCCTGGGTGTTGCGGTAAATGGCCTGCTTGGCGGTGGATTTCTGCTTGAGGCCGTCGAAAATCTGGTCGAGGCGGTCGGCGGGGGCCTGCGTGGGCGAGCCGGCTTCGGCGGTGGGCAGGTTGTCGGTGGCCGTGGCGCCGCGGTGGCCGGTATCGGGCGGCAGCGGCTCTTCGGATGCCTCCTTTTTGGGTTTACTGGCTTTGGCAGCGCGTTTTTTGACTGCCGCCGGCGCTAGCTGCTCCAAAGCCGGAGCAGCCGTTTCCGACGGGGTGAACAACTCAGGCGCGGTGTTTTTTTTGGTGGACTTGGCCATGCGATACGAATAAAAATATAGTGCCCGGAAATAACGGCGCAAAGGATATCAGCGAAGTTAAGCACAACAGCAAAGCCCGGCAAGGCTGCGCCGTTGCGGTGCAGAAAGTACGGCACAAGACGGGTTTTTTGGTTGCGCCACGGCTGCCGTGTGGCTTCAGCCGCCCAACTTTGGCGGCCCATTCAGCCGCTCCACTTCCACCCAGGTAGAACCATGGAATGCGACTGTGCGCAAGCCAGCCGGCAGCCCACCTGCCGCGGGCAGCAACACGGGCTGAGCCGAGGGATGGCGCAGCGCCTCCCCCACCGTGCGCACCGCGCCGGCCGGCACTGCTCGCCGCTCCAGCTCCGCCAGCAGCTCGTCGCCGTTCACTTCGGCAATGCGCTCGGTTAGCAGCGTTTCCAACTCAGGGCGGTGAGCCACGCGGGCGGCATTGCTCAAAAAGCGGCCATCGGTGGCCCAGTTGGGGCGTTCCAAAACCTCGCACAAGTGCCGGAACTGCCCATCGGAACCCACGGCGAGCACGAGCTGCCGGCCGCCGGCGGCGCGGTACACGGTGCCATAGGGCACGATGCTGGGGTGGCCCGAGCCGAGCGGCTGCGGGTCGTGGCCGGTGACGAGGTACGTGGCGGCCTGGTTGGCCAGGGAAGCCAACGCGCTGTCCAGCAAACTGACTTGCACGAGCGCCCCGCGCCCCGTTCGCTCCCGCTGAAACAGGGCGGTGAGCAGGCCTTCTTTCAGCTGGTGCGCGGCCAATAAGTCGACCATGGCCACCGGCATTTTCTGGGGCGGCTGGCCGGGGCCCGCGGCGTTGAGGTGCATGAAGCCGGCTTCGGCCTGCAGCACGGCGTCGTAGCCGGCCCGCGGGTTCGCGGGTCCGTAGCCCGTGAGGTGGCCGTAAATCAGGCGCGGGTTTAGGGCGGATAAGGAGGCAAAGTCGGCGCCTAGCTTTTCGGCGTCGCCGGGCTT
Organism: Hymenobacter sp.; assembly: GCA_036387695.1. GTDB lineage: Bacteria > Bacteroidota > Bacteroidia > Cytophagales > Hymenobacteraceae > Hymenobacter. The sequence goes on from DASVTG010000124.1 coordinate 4,759, forward strand.
GTAGCTCGCGAGTACGATGTCGGCGGTGGCCGCTTCGCGGTGCAGGGCGGCGCGGCCTTCGCTCGTGGTCAGGTCCAGCACCAAGGACTTTTTGCCCCAGTTGGAGGCAGCGAAATAAGCCGAAACACTGGGGGCTTCCGCGGCAGCATTGGCATGGGTTTCCGCGCTGGTTTTCCAGGTTCGGGTGACGTCGCCCGCCGGGCTTTCGATTTTTGTTACTTCTGCTCCCAACTCGGCAAAGAACTGGCCTGCCTGTGGGCCCGCCAGCACGGAAGCCAATTCGAGGACGCGGAGGTGAGCGAAGGGAAGCGACGGCATAAAGTGAGTGGCATTCAATTTCTGATTGCTTACAATAGAACAGTGTAGAGACGCAACACCTCGCGTCTCCGGGCCCGCGCCGTTTCGCAACCGTTCAATGACCAACCGTTCAACGACGAGACGCCAAGTGTGGCGTCTCTACATTGTTCTGGTAATTAATTTTCTAAGCAAGCAGATACCCATGGTCGCACAGCTCGCTGCGCGGGTCAGCTCCGAGCTTCAGCAGGCGGCCTTGGTGCAGCAAATAAACGACGTCGCACAAGGCCAGCACTTCCGCGTATCGATGGTCGCTTAGCAAGATGCCTTTGCGCTGCGCGGCAAGGCGCATTTCGGCGGCCAGGGCCTCCAGGTGCACGGGCATGATGCCGGTGAACGGCTCGTCAAACAACGAAAAAGCAGTGTTGGCGTGCAGCAGCACCAGCACCTGCACCAGGCGCGCGGTACCGCCCGAAAGCTCGCCCAGCCGGCCATCGAGTTGGGTGCGCAGCTCCGGAAAGTTGGCCATGGCGCGGTGTAAATCGACCCCGAGCAACCGCGCGGCTTGGCGCAGCGACAGATGCCCCGGGAGCATGGGCACTTGCGGCAGGTAGTTGAGCAGGCCCGGCGTTTGGAAGGCGGGCACCACCCGGCGGCTGTTCACCCGCACCGAGGCGTCGGGCACGGCACGGGCCCCGAACACGGTTTGCAGCAACGTGGATTTGCCGGTGCCGTTGCGGCCCAGCAGGCCCACAATCTGGCCGGTTTGCACCCGCAGGTAAACATCGGTCAGCACCTGTCGCCCATCAAAGGAAACCTTGATGCCGTCGGCTTCGAGAACCTGCAGGCCCGACAAAGAACGGGTGCTCATGCGGCCACGGCGATGGTGGCCGCCGTGGCAACGGCAAAAAACAGCCCGTCCAACACGGCCACCCCGGCCCACAAGCGGCGGCGCGACACGCCCAGGTTGTAATAAAACCAGTACTGATGCGGCCGCATCTGCTCGGCACCACACCGCCGGCCCGGTCAGCAGCTTGGCCAGCACCAGCCGCGGCCACAACACCCCGGCACGCTGGCCCTCGAAAAGCAAGGGCACCAAAACAAATCCGATGAGCAACGCCGTAGCAACCAGCGTAAAGGGCGCTATGGTTCGGTAAAAAAGCGCCACGGCCCGCATCCAAGTAAGGAATGACGTCATAGAGAAAATGATACAAGTGGCCCCGACAACGGGCTTTGGGCCCGTTTATTCTATGCGTCCGCTCCGCGCAAACACGGGGAAGGTAACCTCCCGCTCGCCCGGGCCCCAGAGCGGCGCTAGCTCAGTTGCCAGCTGTGCCACGGGGTCCTCGCCGGGCCGGGCCTGCCGGTGGTTCGCCACGCTCGACCACGTGCGCAGGTAGTGCAGAAACCACTCGGCCGTCCACTGCTTGGGCACCGCGAAGTGCGCCCGTTGCACCGCCGCAAATGGAAAGGGAATGCGGGCGTACTCGTCTGCGATGTGCCAGCGGTTGGCGTCCCAGTACGGGCCCATGGTTACGTCGTGAAAATGCTGAACGAGTGGGTCGATTTCCGCGTTGATTTTCGCCAGCCCATAGCCCCACTCGGCCAGCACCGCCCCGTGCCGGGCCACGCGGCGCACTTCCCGGTGGTAGGCGTCGGGCTCGAACCAGTGCACGGCCTGGGCCACGGTGATGAGGTCGAAGCGCTGGTTGGGGAACAGGGTTTGTTCGGCGCGGGCCGTTTGGTAGTGAACGTTGGACCGCGGCAGGGCCTGCGCCAGTTGTTTCTCGCTGAAGTCGGTCGCGTCGACTCGCACGAAGGAATCGGCCAGCACATTGGCTACTTGGCCGTTGCCGGTGGCGCAGTCCCAGGCCCGCTCGCGGCTTTGCACCTGGGGCAGCAGCCAGTCGTACAGCTCCGGCGGGTAGTCGATGCGGTAGCGGGCGTATTCAGCGGCTTGGGCAGAAAAACGGTCGAGGGCCATGAGCGGTGCCTCCAAGCTTGGGCTCGGAGGCAGCAAATAACAACGCCTGGCCGCGAATTTGGCCCGCCAACCCCGCAGAAGAACATTCAAGGAGCTGCCCGCGATGACCAGAACGAGTACCCCGAATTTTCAATTCGGCCCGTGGGAACGATGATGTTCTGCCGGGCCGAATTGAAAATTCGGGGTACTCGTTCTGGCCATTCCAAACGGCTTCTAGGTGATGGCGCCTCCCGGCAGAGCTTCAAAGTAGGCCTTGGCCGCGGCTTGCCCCTTGGCCAGCATGCCCCGCATGGCGGCCGGGTCGAACGTCAGCCCCCCGGGCCCGCCTTCAACCAACTTGCTGGCCGGGCGAATTTCATGAATGGTGGTCACCGCCGTGGTGCCGAAAGGATTAGCGGCCTGGGCAAACGCCGCCTGCACGGTAGTTGCGGCCACGCCTTGCGCCAGCAGCCGGTCGCGCACGGCCCGCAGGTACGCGTTGCCCTGCTGGTAAAGCCGCGCCAACCGGTAGTCATTCGAGGCCACGTCTTCCCCAAACATATCCGTGGTGCGCTCCAGAATGGACACGGCCTGGGCGAATTTAGCCGAGTCGGCGGGGGGCTGGCGCGGGGCCATCGTAATGGCAACGATGGTTTCCGCGCCTTGGTCGATGGCCGCCTGCAAGGGCGTGGCCTCGCGCACGCCCCCGTCCACGTACTGGCGCACCGGCAGCGCCCCTTGAAGAACCTCGACCGGCTGCAGGAGCACCGGCTGGCACGCCGACGCCAGCATGGCCCGGCGCAGGTCGGTGGCGCTGCTTATGGCCATCACGTCGTAGTGCTGGCTGGCCGGGGTTGGTTTGGTGGTCCAGTACACCAGCTGCTGGGTTTGCAGGCACACGGTGGCCAGCAGCACCGGGGCCGCCGCGCCGCGCACGCGCAGGTACCGGCCGTCGGTCATCAGCTCGTTGATTTTGTTTTTCAGCGGCGTGGCGTCGTGCAGCGAGATGCCCAGCGCCAGGTTGCCAATGGCGCCCAACTTCACCAGGTCGTTTTGGCGCAGGGTCGTGTATTGCTGCTCCAGCAGGGCCAGCTCGCCGCACGCGGCCAGCGGCACAATGAGCGCGCCCGTGCTGGTGCCGCAGTACACGTCGAACCGGTCAACGGCCTGCACGTGCTCGTGGATGTACTTCAGGGCGCCCACCGCGAAGGCTCCTTTGGAACCGCCGCCGCTGACGACTAACGCTGTTTTGGCCATGGTAAGGAAGTGGGTTTACAAGTCGTCGTTTAAGTTCGGGGGCAGCGTGCGTTTGTACCGGAAGTTGAACGCCAGGGCGAGCTGGCCGTAGGTGGCCGGCGTGCGAAAGTCGCGGTGCACCCGCACGGATACTCCCAGCAAATTACTCGTTTCGAGGCCGATGCCCGCTCCCACCCACTGCCGCCAGGCATCCGGCCCGGAACGCACCAGGGGCAAGTATTCGCCTTGTAGGTTGACGTGAAAGGACCTGGCGAGCAAAACGGGCGGGCCCTGGGCTATTTTCCAGGTCAGGCGGCCGCCGGCCAGCACGCCGAGCCCGGTGCCCGGATACAACGCGCCCAGCACCAGGCCGGCGCGCAGCTTCTCCGGCACCAGCGTCACTTGCGGCACCAGCTGCAGGGTGGCCAGGTACAGGGTTTTATCGCCCCTAGGGCGGCTGAAGCCTTGGCCGAACTCGGCCATCAGGTCGTAGCCTTTGGGTATGTCCTGCGCGCACACTCCGGCCGGCAGCATCAGGCCGGCCAGCACCAGCACGCGGTAGTTGGAACCAGTTTTCATAGGTTGCAAATGGCAGCTTCTGCAGGCCGCGGGGCAGCGCTGGTCAGGGCCGCGTCGCCCTGGCCTGGCATCGTGAAATTATTGTTTTTTCAGGCCCATAACAAAGCTCGAGCTTGCGCGGGTTGGCCGCACGTTGCGGGGGGTAATAAGGGGGCCATTGCCGGCTGTAGCTTAGCGCTTGGGCGTTGTATCTTTACTTCAAATCAAGCGGTTTGCTGGCCCACAAAGCAAGGTCAGCCCTTTACCAACTTTACCTAGCTGAACCTTGACGTTTCACGAATTTCAACTCCACGACGACCTGCTGGCCGGCATCGACGCCATGAACTACCAGCAGGCCACCCCCATTCAGGAGCAGGCCATCCCCAAAATCATCGAAGGCAAGGACCTGATTGCCTGCGCCCAAACCGGCACCGGCAAAACCGCCGCCTACCTGTTGCCGCTGCTCGACAAGATTTCGCACGCCAAGCACGGCCACACCACCACCCTCATTCTGGTGCCCACCCGCGAGCTGGCCACCCAGATTGACGAGCAGGTGATGGGCTTTGGCTACTACGTGGAAGCCAGCAGCATCGCCATCTACGGCGGCGGGAAGTCCGAGAACTGGGAACAGCAGAAGCGCGCCCTCACTTCCGGCGCCGACATCATCATTGCCACGCCCGGCCGCCTCATTGCCCACCTGCAAATGGGCTACGTGAAGTTCGACAAAATCAAGTACTTGGTGCTGGACGAGGCCGACAAGATGATGGACATGGGCTTCTCAGACGACATTTTCAACATCGTGCGCCAGCTGCCCAAGGAGCGCCAGACGCTGCTGTTTTCGGCCACCATGCCCAGCAAAATCCGCGACTTCTCGCAGCAGATTCTCAACAACCCCGACGAAATTCGGCTGGCTGTTTCGAAGCCTGCCGCCGGCATCGACCAGCAGCTGTACATGGCGTATGACCGCCAGAAAATCTACGTGCTGGAGCACATCATCAAGACGCAGGAAGTGCAGAGCATGGTGTTGTTCACCAGCCAGAAAGCGGCCGTGGGCGGCATCGTAAAAGCCGTGAACAAGCTCGGCATCGAAGCCCGCGGCATCAGTTCCGACCGCACCCAGGAAGAGCGCGAGGAAATCATGCGCGCCTTCAAAAACAAGCAGTTTCCCATTCTGGTGGCCACCGACGTGCTCAGCCGCGGCATCGACATCGACTCGCTGAGCCACGTGGTGAACTACGACATTCCCCGCGCCGCCGAAGACTACGTGCACCGGATTGGTCGTACCGCTCGGGCCGCCACCAAAGGCACGGCCATCACCTTCGTCTCGGACCAGGACCAGGACCGGGTGGTGAAAATTGAAAAGCTCATCGAGCGCGACCTCGAAAAGCGCGCCATCACCGAAGAGCTGGGCCTGGGCCCCGCCCCGGAATTCGACCCCAAGCGCTTTGCCGGCCTGGGCGGGAAACTTGGCGGCCGCCCTGCCCGCGGCGGCCACAGCAGCGGTGGCGGAGGCAGCCGTGACCGCGGCCCCCGCGCTGAAGGCGACCGTGGCCCGCGCCGCGAAGGCGGTGGCGGCCGGGACGGTGCCCGCGACGGCGGCCGCCCGCCCCGCCGCGACGCCCCGGACCCCAAAGACCCCAAGCACTTGGAGCGCATGGCCAACGCCAAAAACGCGTTAGCTGCCCTCGATGCCGGCCACACCCCCGCCGTGCCCTACCAGCGCCCGCCCCGCCCCGAAGGCGCCCCGCGCCCCGAGCGCGCCCCGCGCCCCGAAGGCGAACCGAAGGAAGGCGCAAGCCAGGCCCGTCCGCCACGAGAGCCTCGCGCGCCTCGTTCGGAGAGCGAAGCCCGGCTGCCGCGCGAGCCCCGGCCAGAGGGCGAAGGCGAGCGTCGCCGCAGCCGCGGTGGCCGCAACCGCTCGCGTGGTCCCAAGGCCGACGGCAGCAGTGCGCCCGCCGCTGGTGAGGCGCCTACCGCTCCTTCCGCCGAATAGCGCGGCGGTGCTCGAACAACCCGCAAATCGAAAAAGGCGGCCCAAAAGGCCGCCTTTTTCGATTTGCGGGTTTACTTCGGCTTACGCTTATGCGCCGAAGTTTCTCATCAACAGGGACGTGTTGGATGGGCATTGGCTGTTTACCCTGCGACATAAACTGCCTTATCCCACCACCTGCCCCACCCCAAACAACACGGTGAATACCAGCGTGCTCAGGGCCATTTGCTTCAGCAGCGGGTCAATCTGCATCGACTCCTGCCGCTGCCACACCTGCATGGCGTTGAAGGCGAAGAGCGGCGTGGCCAGCGCAAACAGCCACTGCCACGGCGAGTGGTACGTGAGGGCCACAAACACCGTGGCGCAACCCAAACCCAGCAGCAGCAGCAGCCAGTGGTAGCGCCGGGCGTGGGCCGGCCCCAGCCGCACCGGAATGGTAATTTTGCCCGCCAGCACGTCGGAGTGGATGTCGCGGATGTTGTTCACGTTCAGCACGGCCGTGGCGAAGCAGCCGAGCGCGGCGGCCGGCAGCAGCACTTGCAAAGGCAGCGTTTGGGTTTGCAGAAAATACGTGCCGCACACGCCCACCATTCCAAAAAACAAGAACACCGAAATGTCGCCCAGCCCGGCGTACCCGTACGGATTGGAGCCGGCCGTGTAGTTCACCGCCGCCCAGATAGCGGCCAGACCCAGCGCCAAAAACGCCAGGAACAAGCCCAATCCCGCCGCGCCCAAGGCCACCCACAGCAGCGTGAGGCCGCTCGCCACGGCCAGCAAACCACAAATCCACATGCCGCGCTTCATTTGGGCCGGGGTGATGGCGCCGCTCTGCACGGCGCGCTGCGGGCCCTGGCGGTGCACGCTATCGGCGCCGTTTTGCGAGTCGCCGTAGTCGTTGGCCAAGTTGCTGAGGATTTGCAGCAAGACGGTGGTGAGGGCTGCCAAGCCCACCACCAAGCCATTGAAACGCCCCGCGGCGGCAGCGAGAAACGCCCCGGTCAGGATGCTGGCCAGGGCCAGCGGCAGGGTGCGGGGGCGAAATGCAGAAATCCAGGGAGACATGGGCAAGCGAACAACTGATGCGAATTGATAACAAAAGAACGTCACGCTGGGCGCAGCCGAAGCAGCTCTAACTGCACCAGTAATCCAGTCAATCGGATTTACTTGCGCGGTAGAGATGCTTCGGCTGCGCTCGGCATGACGTTCAGAGGATGTAGAACGCGGTACTACTTCGAGATGTCGGCCACCAGCTCGGGGCTCAGGGGCGTCACTTTGGAGTTGTAGAACTTCACCACGTGGCCTTTTTCATCCACCAGGTATTTGCAGAAATTCCAGCTCGGCGCATCAGCGACGGCGCCGTTCTTGGTTTTGTCGGAGAGGTATTGGTAGAGCGGGGCCGCGTCAGCGCCTTTCACCGCCACGGTTTCAAACAGTGGGAACGTCACACCGTAGTTCTTTTCGCAGAACGAGGCCACCTCGGCATTCGAGGCCAGCTCCTGGTTGAAACTGTTCGACGGGAAGCCCAGCACCACTACTTTGTTGCCGTATTTTTTCGACAGCTCTTCCAGCTCTTTGTACTGCGGGGTGAAGCCGCACTTGGAAGCGGTGTTCACAATCAGCAGTTTCTTGCCTTTGTACTGGCTCAGCTTTACGTCTTTGCCGTCGATGGACTTCACCGTGAAGTCATACACGGACGCGGGCGCTTTGGTGATTTCAAGGGATGGATTCATGGCGGGGGAAGCAGCCGGCTTGGCGGCGATAAAGACAACGGCCGAGGCAGCAGTTGCCAACGTGAGGAGAAGTGAATTTTTCATGGGTTGAAGGTAAGTTGAGTGGCTCGTTCGCGTGCGTAACCGGACGAAGGTCAGTAGGGTTTTGGACGTAGCGCGGACTTTTAGTCCGCGCCGACATGCAAGCTGGCTCGCGGATTAAAAGTCCGCGCTACTATCAGGTGGTGGGCGGGGTGAGCCACTTCTCGAGCTGCACCGGCTGGTAGGCCGCCAGCTGGGCCAGCAGTTCCACCGGGTCGGGCGACTGCAGCAGCTGGGCGCGGTTTTCGGCGCGCAGCAATTGGTCGTCGCGCATGCGGTCCAGGGCCAGCAGCAGGTGGTCGTAGTAGCCGTCCACGTTCAGCAGGGCCACCGGCTTCTGGTGCAAGCCAAGTTGGCCCCAGGTCAGCACTTCAAACAGCTCCTCAAGGGTGCCGTAGCCGCCCGGCATGGCAATGAAGGCGTCGGCGCGGTCGGCCATCATCAGCTTGCGCTCGTGCATGGAGCGCACCACGTGCAGCTCGGTGCAGCCTTTATGGGCCAGCTCCTTGGCATCCAGAAAATCGGGAATCACGCCCACTACCTGGCCTCCGCGGGCCAGCACGGCATCGGCGATGGTGCCCATGAGGCCCACGCGCCCGCCGCCGTACACCAGCGCGAGGCCCTGGGCCACCATGGCCGCCCCAAGGGCCTGCGCCTGGGCAATGTAGTTGGGGTTGGTTCCGGCGCTGGAACCACAGTAAACGGCAACGCTTTTCATATAAATCAATTGTAGCGCAGACTCCATGAGTCTGCGCCTGGTAGTGTATCATTACGATAATCGTTCAGAGTTGCGCGGACTTATAGAATCCCTCTGGGCACGACCACGCTACATGCGCTCGGGCACCTGCATGCCGAGCAAGCCCAGTGACACCTTAATCTGCTCGCCTACGCGGGCCGAGAGGGCCACCCGCAGGCTGCGCTTGGCCACGTCGGTTTCCTGGAAGATGGAGACTTCGGCGTAGAAGCGGTTGTAGGCTTTGGCAAGGTCGTAGGCGTATTGGGCCACCACGGCGGGCGAAAGGTTGCGCGCGGCGTCGGCCACCACGGCGGGGTAGCGGGCCAGCTCCTGCACCAGCTCGCGCTCGGTTGCATCCAAGCTGGTGATGCCATTCCACTCCGCAGTTTCGCTGATGCCCAGCTCGGCGGCCTTGCGGCGGATGGCGGCGATGCGGGCGTGCGAATACTGGATAAATGGCCCCGTATGCCCTTCCAAGCTCACCGACTCTTCGGGATTGAAGAGCATGCGCTTCTTGGGGTCTACTTTCAGCAGGTAGTATTTGAGAGCGCCCAGGCCGAGCATGTGGTAGAGCTCCTCCAACTCTTCGTCGCTCAGGCCTTCGGTTTTGCCTTTTTCGAGGGTGGCGGCTTTGGCGGCGGCCACCACGTCGCGCACCAGCTCGTCGGCGTCCACCACGGTGCCTTCGCGGGATTTCATCTTGCCGGAGGGCAGGTCCACCATGCCGTAGCTGAGGTGGTGGATGGCCGCGGCGTAGGGCTTGCCCAGCTTGGCCAGCGTGGCTTGC
>DASVTG010000125.1:0-1788 GCA_036387695.1 Hymenobacter sp.
GAAGGGCTGCATCACGCGGCGGTTGAAGGTTTGCTTGAGGCTGTTGGTGGTGATGAAGCCGAACCGCTCGGCGGGGCCGCGCTGCACGGCGGCGGCGGCGTTGTACCACCAGTACATCACCAAATCGGCGGAGTCGGGCACCTTGCCCTTGTAGGCTTTGCGCAGGGCTTCGGTGTAGCCGTCGCCGAGGGCGTCGCGCATGCGGGCCGGCCCCACAAACGGCGGGTTGCCCACGATGAAATCGGCTTCGGGCCACTCGGCGGGCTGGGGGTTGGGGTAGTCCAGCACGGGCGTGCGGGCGGTCTCGTCGGGCACGGGCTGGCCGGTGGCGGGGTGCGGGCGGGTGGTGCCGTCCCAGCGGGTCACGGGCTGGCCGTGGGCGTCGAGGCGGGGCGTGGGCGCGTCGTGGCGCAGGGCGGCGTCCTGCTGGCGGATGTTCTGGTACTCGTCCAGCAGGGGCTCTTTGAGCTGGGTGTCGCCGTGGGTGCGCAGGTGCCATTGCAGGTAACCGATGCGCAGCACCACGTCGGCAATGGCGGCGGCGCGCGGGTTCAGCTCCAGGCCCAGCAGCTGGCGCGGGCTCACGGTGGTGCCCCCGCCCAAATCGAGCAGGCCCGTTTGCCCGAAGGCGTTGATGGCGGCCAGCACCTCGCCCTCCAGCCGCTTGAGGTGCTCCAGCGTGACGTAGAGGAAGTTGCCGGAGCCGCAGGCCGGGTCTAAAATTCGCAGCGAGGTGAGGCGCGTGAGGAAGCGCACCAGCTCCTGGCGGGCTTGCTGGGGCTGGCCTTCGTCGAGGCGGCGGGCGCTGGCGGCCTGGGCGGCCGTCCACTCCCGGCGCAGGGGTTCGAGCACGGTGGGCAGCACCAGGCGCTCCACGTAGCGGCGCGGGGTGTAGTGGGCGCCCAGGGCGTGGCGCTCCTTGGGGTCGAGGGCGCGTTCGAGCAGGGTGCCGAAGATGGCGGGCTCCACCGCGGTCCAGTCGGCTTCGGCGGCCTTGAGCAGCAGGGCCATCTGGTCGGGGGTGAGGGGCAGGGCGGTGGCGTCGTGGAAGAGCTTGCCGTTGAAGCGGCGCAGGCGGGCCTTCAGGTCGGGCGAGAAGCCGCCGGTGTCCATGGTCGCCCAGAGGCCGCTGAGGGCATCGGGCAGAAACTCGCGCATCTCGGGGGTGGAGTAGGTGCGCAGCATGCCCGTGAAGCTGGTTTTGGGAATCAGCCCCACGTCCTCCGAAAACATCGTGAACAGGCAGCGCATCAGGAACTGGGCCACCACTTCGGGCGCGTGCCCGGCCCGTTCCAGCTGGGCCGACACGCCGGCCAGGTAGCCGGCCAGCTCCCGCGTCACGCGGGCGGCGCGGCGGCTGGGGTCTAGCTCGCGGGGCGCCTCCCACACCTGGCGCAGCAGCTGCCGGGTGGCTTCATCGGCCAGCGCCGAGAGCGGCAGGCGGAAGCGGGCCTGGTCGGGAAAGGGCACGAAGGAATCGCCCACGCCGGCGAAGTTCGAATACACGTCGATGCAGTAGCCCACGTCCACCCCCAGCACGAACAGGGGCCGGGACTCCTCGGGCGGCAGGGCGCGCACGTAGCCCAGGGCTTGCTGGCGGGCGGCTTGCATCATCTGCTCCCATTGTACCGTGCCTCTTAACGCGTGGCCCTTGCGTCGTTTTTCGGGCGCTAAACCCAGTTCACGCCGGTCGTGCGTCGTGCGTCGTGCGTCGTGCGTCGTGCGTCGTGCGTCGTGCGTCGTGCGTTTTTTAATATCAGTAGCTAAACCTTCAATCAATTCACTTAC
>DASVTG010000126.1:0-4049 GCA_036387695.1 Hymenobacter sp.
CCCGGCCACCGTTGCGGTAGGTTGCACCTCCTCCTCCTCCGGCGGCTCCGTCTATGCCACCTGCTAACGCCAGCACTTCGAGTAAGTTCATGTTGTCATTAGCAAGAGGAATAACTTGCCCGCCCGAGACCCCGAGCACAATAACCCGGTTGTTGTTCACGCGAGTCGTCACGAAAGGCTGGACGTAATATTCTGCGAAGCGAACGGCCAGTACACTGTCCGCTTGCAGTAGCGAGAGGCCACTGAGCCTAAGACGGCCTACCTGAGGCAGCGTGACAGTTCCGTCCGCTTGCACCAGAAAGTCCGAACCCGAAGTGGAGGCTCCGGCTCCCTGCCCGATGTTGCGAGAAGCAGACCGAGTGCCACGGCCTGGAAGTGCCCCACTCGGCTGGCCAAATTGCAATTCGCCGTTGGGGTCAAGAATCCGCTCGCCTCGGTTCGTGTTCACCCGCACCTCCAAAATGTCGTTAGGTTGAATGACATAATTGCGTTCGGTGCGGTTTACCGCCATGCGCAGTTTGGTGCTATCAATCTGCCGGCCTTGGCTGTCGGTCAGCCGGAATAAGGTGCGCTTTTGATAGTAACGGGTCGAAATGCAGGAAGAGCAAAGCAACAGCGCGGGCAAGACCAGCAGCCACAGTCGCTGGAGGCGACGAAAAGAAAATGTCGGCATGAAGGCCAATTTGTGTGGATTCAAACGAAGAAAAATAGAAAAAATTGGCCAGCAGACCAGATTCTCTCCAAAAAGCCTCAAAAGTAACGCTTTTAACGGGCCCGTTCAACAGCAGTACTTTAGGGCCACTTGCGCTGGCGACTTTTTCAGTGGCCGCAATCGTACTTTTGCGGACCTAAATCCGTATAGTAGCCGTTGCGGGAATAGTTGACCTTACTCTCATCCCAATCCCACCCTTAGTTCCTTTTCAATGGAAGCCGTAGCCACCGAAAACCAAACCATGATTGCGCAGATGGTGCGCGACTTTGGAGCCCAGCACATCAAGCCTAACATGATGAAATGGGACGAAAGCCAGGAATTTCCCATCGACGTGTTTCACAAACTGGGCGAACTGGGCCTCATGGGCGTGCTTGTGCCGCAGGAATACGGCGGCTCCGGTTTTGGCTACATGGAGTACGTCACGGCCATCGCCGAACTGGCCAAGATTGACGGCAGCATCGGCTTGAGCATGGCGGCCCACAACTCGCTGTGTACTGGACACATTCTGCAGCACGCCTCCGAAGAGCAGAAGCACAAATACCTGCCCAAGCTGGCTTCCGGCGAATGGATTGGTGCCTGGGGCCTCACCGAGCCCAATACGGGCTCCGACGCTGGCAACATGCGCACCACGGCGGTGCTTGACGAAAGCGGTGAGAATTACATCATCAACGGCGCCAAAAACTTCATCACCCACGGCAAGTCCGGCAACGTGGCCGTGGTCATCGTGCGCACCGGCGAAGTGGGTGACTCGCACGGGATGACGGCTTTCATCATCGAGCGGGGCACCCCGGGCTTTGAAGCCGGCCGCAAGGAAGACAAACTTGGCATGCGCGCTTCGGAGACGACCGAATTGATTTTTACCGACTGCAAAGTGCCCAAAGAAAACGTCATCGGCAAAGTAGGTGACGGTTTCGTGCAGTCGCTGAAAGTGCTGGACGGCGGCCGCATCAGCATTGCCGCCCTCAGCTTGGGCATTGCACAAGGCGCTTTCGAAGCAGCCGTGCAGTACAGCAAAGAGCGTCATCAGTTCAACCAGCCCATCAGCAGCTTCCAGGGCATTGCCTTCAAACTAGCCGACATGGCCACCGAAATAGAAGCCGCCAGCCAGCTCACTTACCGCGCCGCCGACATGAAGGACCGGGGCCTGAACGTGAACCTGGAGTCGGCCATGGCCAAGCTGTATGCCTCCGAAGTGAGCGTGCGCGTGGCCAATGAAGGCGTACAGATTTTTGGCGGTTACGGCTACACCAAGGACTATCCGGCCGAGAAATACTACCGCGACGCCAAGCTGTGCACTATTGGCGAAGGCACCAGTGAAATCCAGAAGCTGGTTATTGCCCGGGCCTTGCTGAAGTAGGACCACGGATTTCAACGGATTTCAACGGATGAAACAGATTTTTTGTGGTTCCGCCGCATCGGGAAAAGGCTCCTCGGGGCCGTGTCAGCGGCTAAACCACAAAAAATCTGTTTCATCCGTTGAAATCCGTTCAATCCGTGGTTATCTTTGCGGCCCGATTTACTCGGCTCCTCTTCTGAAAATCTCCCTCATTCCCTGATATGATTATCATTCAAATCAAAGACAACGAATCGGTTGACCGCGCCTTGAAGCGCTTCAAAAAGAAATTTGAGCGCACCGGCGTGCTAAAAGAGCTCCGTCGTCGCACTTTCTTCCAGAAGCCTAGCATCACGGAGCGTAAAATGAAGCAGAAGGCTGTTTACAAGCTTGCCACCTACGGCCAGCCCAACGAATAGCTTTCGGTTTTAGAGCCGCGTAAGTGTTGAAAAACCGGCTGGTTTTGCCCTTGTTGGCAAACCGGCCGGTTTTTTCGCGCCCATGCCGTATCGGCTTATTTGGTGGAGAATAAAAAACCAGTACATTGGATGCCCGGCCCAAACGCCGGGCATTTTTGGTGTTAGTTATGGATGCTTTTCTCGATTTTTTGCGCTTTGAGCGGCGCTACAGTCCCCACACAATTACGTCGTACCAAACCGACTTGGGCCAGTTTGCGGCGTACCTAAAATCGGCTTACGACCTCAGTGAACCTGCTCAGGCCACGCACCCGCTCATACGGGGCTGGGTGGTGGAGCTAATGCAGGAAAACCTGGACCCACGCACCGTAAACCGCAAGGTGGCTTGCCTGCGCTCTTACTACAAGTTTTTGCTCCGCGCCGGGCGTATTGAGGCAAACCCCATGCTGCGCATCAAGGCACCGAAAATGGCCAAGAAGTTGCCTGAGTTCGTGCCGGAAGAGGCCTTAAATGGGCTGCTGAATTCATTTGAGTTCGGCGATGACTTTGCTGGGCGCCGCGACCAACTGGTCCTGGAAATGCTGTATGGCACGGGCATCCGCTTGTCGGAACTCATCGGCATTCACGCCGAGGACGTGAGTTTGGGCGCCAGCACGGTTCGGGTGACGGGCAAAGGCAACAAGCAGCGCATAGTGCCGCTGAACCCCACGTTGAAGCTGGTGATTGAGCAGTACCAAGCGAAACGGGCGCACGAATTCGGCGTACTGCCCGGCCCGTTGCTGCTAACGGACAAAGGGGAGGCCATGTACGACAAGTTTGTGTACCGCACGGTGAAGCATTACCTGAGCCAAATTACGACATCGGGCGCGCAGCAGCACCCGCATGCCTTGCGGCACGCATTTGCCACGCATCTGCTGGGCAAAGGGGCCGACTTGAACTCCATCAAAGAACTGTTGGGACACGCCAGCCTGGCGGCTACTCAGGTGTACACGCACCTGTCCGTGGACCGGCTAAAATCCGTATTTGAGCAAGCCCACCCACGGGCTTAAGCTTCTTTTACCTTTTTACCTCTTAATCAACTGCTTTATGAAAGTACAGATGCATTCGGTGCACTTCGACGCCGACAAGAAACTGCTTGATTTTGTGCAGCAACGCCTGAATAAGCTGGAAACTTTTTACGATAAAGTCACCGATGGCGAAGTAATCATGCGCCTTAACAATAAAGACGGCATCGACAACAAGACGGTGGAAATCAAACTTTTTGTGCCCGGTTCAACGCTGTTCAGCGCCGAAGACGCTGCCTCGTTTGAAGCCGCCGCCGACGCGGCCACCGATAACCTGCGCCGCCAAATCACTCGTTATAAAGAGAAAACGCTGAGCCACTAGGATGTGTTAACAATCACGCAACCATAAGACGGTTGCCGCCAGATGAACAAAGGCCATAAACTGCGCATCCAGTTTGTCGTACCGCGTGGCCACGCGGCGGAATTGCTTGAGCCGGCTGAAGAGTCGTTCAACGGGGTGGCGTTGGGCGTAGCGGGCGGCATCGTAGGCCCGCGGGTGCCTGCGCTTGCGCCGGGGCGGGATG
>DASVTG010000127.1:0-4317 GCA_036387695.1 Hymenobacter sp.
ATAATTGAGGTAAATGTTGCCAAAAATGGCCAGTGCCGCTATCCAGCGCCACGCCCGGCCAGCAACCGAATAGTTGGGGATGGCATAACGGTCGGGAACGGGAGCGTAGGCAGGCATAGAGCTAAAGAATACGTAGTGCACATCTACGTACCGACCGAAACGAATGGATTAGGACCCAGCACCATTGCCACCATGCCCGAATCCGGGCGGTTACTTCCTGTAACTCGGAAGTTGTCCGGACTCAGTTGCCCCGTAGCGTTGAGGTTTGGGGTTGCAACGTTACACCTTCTCGGCCAAAAACCGCGCCGTATGATTTGAATCTTTCAGTTTGACCATTTCTTCGGGGGTGCCTTCGAACAGGAGGTGGCCGCCGTTGAGGCCGCCTTCCGGGCCGAGGTCAATCAGCCAGTCGGCGCACTTGATGATGTCGACGTTGTGCTCGATGATGAGCACGGAGTTGCCCTGCTCCACCAGCGCATTGAGGGCCGTGAGCAGCTTGCTGATGTCGTGGAAGTGCAGGCCGGTGCTGGGCTCATCGAAGATGAACAAGATTTTATCGTGTTGAAGCGTAGCGCCTTTGGTGAGGAACGACGCCAGCTTCACGCGTTGGGCTTCGCCGCCGGAAAGCGTGTTGGCCGACTGCCCCAGCCGGATGTAGCCCAGGCCCACGTCTTCCAGCGGCTTGAGGCGCTCGGCCACTTTGGGCTGGCCTTTGAAGAACTGCACGGCATCGGTCACCGTCAGTTCCAACACCTCGTCTATGCCCTTGTCCTGGAATTTGATGTCCAGAATGTCCTGCTTGAACTTGCGACCGCCGCAGCCCTCGCAGGTCAGGTAGATGTCGGCCATGAACTGCATCTCGATTTTCACCTGGCCTTCGCCCTGGCAAACCTCGCAGCGCCCGCCCTCGATGTTGAACGAGAAATGCGACGGCTTCAACCCGCGTGCCTTGGCCAGCGGCTGCTCCGAAAACAGCGTCCGGATGGCGTCGTAGGCTTTCACGTACGTCACTGGGTTGGAGCGCGACGACTTGCCGATGGGGTTCTGGTCCACAAACTCCACGTGCGACACTTGCCCGTTTACGCCGGTGAGGCGGTCAAATTTGCCGGTGCTCTCGCCCGCGCCACCGCCCAGCATCTTCATCAGGGCCGGCGCCAGAATGCGTTTGATGAGCGTGGATTTGCCCGAGCCGGAGACGCCCGTCACCACCGTCATCACGCCGAGCGGAATCTTGACGCTCACGTTTTTGAGGTTGTTTTCGCGGGCGCCGGTTAGCTCCAGGGCGTTGCGCCAGGGGCGGCGCACTTTGGGCACGGCCACTTCCATCCGCCCGCTCAGGTACTGGCCGGTGTAGGTGCTGGTGTCCTGCAGCAATTCCGCCATGGTGCCCTGAAACATGAGGTGGCCGCCGCCGCTGCCGGCTTCGGGCCCGATGTCAATAATCTGGTCGGCGGCTTCCATCATCTTTTCCTCGTGCTCCACCACCACCACGGTGTTGCCGAGTTGCTGCAAGGAGCGCAGCACGCCAATGAGCTGCTCGGCATCCTTGGGGTGCAGGCCGATGCTCGGCTCATCGAGCACGTACATCGAGCCCACCAGCGCCGAGCCCAACGACGTGGCCAGCGAAATGCGCTGGCTCTCGCCGCCGCTCAGCGTGTTGCTTAGTCGGTTCAACGTCAGGTAGCCCAAGCCCACGCGGTTGAGGTAGCCCAGGCGGTTGGTGATTTCGGTCACCAGGCGCTCGGCCACCTTGGCGTCGTGCTCGTTCAGGCTCATGTTTTGGAAGAAAGCCAATGCGTCCGAGATGGGCAGCAGCACGATGTCGGCGATGTTGCGGCCGTCAATCCTCACGTACTGGGCGTCCTTGCGCAGGCGGGTGCCGCGGCAGTCGGGGCAGGTGGTGCGGCCCCGGTAGCGGCTTTGCAGCACGCGGTACTGGATTTTGTGGGTCTGCTCGCTCACCCACTTGAAGTACTTGTCCAGCCCGTCAAAATACTTGTTGCCGGTCCAGAGCAGGCGCTGTTCGGCCTGGCTGAGCTCGTTGTAGGGCCGATGAATGGGAAAGTCGAAGCGAATGCCGTTTTTCAGCAGCGGCTTCAGCCACTCGCCCTGCTTCTCCGTCCGCCACGGCGCGATGGCGCCCTCGAACACGGTCATGCTTTTGTCCGGAATCACCAAGTCCTCGTCGATGCCCAGCACCGAGCCGAAGCCCTCGCAGGTCTGGCAGGCGCCGTAGGGATTGTTGAAGGAGAAAAAGTTGACGCTGGGCTCCTCAAAGACGATGTCGTCCAGCTCAAACTTGTCGGAGAAGGTACGGGTCTCGGTGCTTGGCGCCTGGCCGTCAGCAATTGTTAATTGCTCATTGCCCGTTGTTAATTGAAGTACGCAAGTGCCGTGGCCTTCAAAAAAGGCCGTTTGGACTGAGTCGGCGAGGCGGAACAGCAGGTCTTCGTCGTTGGGGCGCAGCACGGCGCGGTCTATCATGATGGACACGTCGCCCTTCACCTCGGGCTGGCCCTCCCCTATCAGGTCCTCAATCTGGGAAGTCACGCCGTCGACCACCACGCGGCTGTAGCCTTTTTGCAGCAGCAAATCCAGCTCCTTGCTCATGGGCCGGGCGGTGTCGGTGCGGAACAGCGGCGCCAGAATCATGGCCTTGGTACCGTCGGGCTGCGCGGCCAGGAAGTCCACCACGTCGGCCACGTTGTCCTTGCGCACCTGCTCGCCGCTGACCGGCGAAAACGTGCGGCCCACCCGCGCAAACAGCAGCTTGAGGTAGTCGTAAATCTCGGTGCTCGTGCCCACGGTCGAGCGGTTGTTTTTGATGCTGACCTTCTGCTCGATGGCAATGGCCGGCGAGATGCCGCGGATGTAGTCCACGTCGGGCTTGTCCATGCGGCCCAAAAACTGCCGGGCGTAGCTGCTCAGGCTTTCCACGTACATGCGCTGGCCCTCAGCATACAGCGTATCAAACGCCAGGCTCGATTTGCCCGAGCCGCTCAGGCCCGTGACGACGATAAACTGATTGCGCGGCAGGGCCACGCTGAGGTTTTTGAGGTTGTGAACCCGCGCATTCTTGATGAGGATGAATTCGCGCGGGTCGAGGTTGTCAATGGCGTTATCGGCGGGCGCCGAAACTTGCAAAGCGTCTTTTTTGGGCATAAACGAACTAACAGCGGGAAGGGGCCAGAAGGTTTCGGCGCGCCCCGGCAGGATGTTGCTACGAAGGTACGGCCGACGGCAAGGCCGCGCACGAAGTCCAGCAATGCGCAAGTGCTTAACATTGCGACATACTTTGCCTTCGTTCTTTAATGCACACTTCCAGTCCAGTTGCTATCATCTACCAGGTCTTGCACCAGGTACAGACCAACGCCGAAACCAACGCGAACATCTTTCGGAAAAATGAAGCCGCCACTCGCGCCGCGCTGATTGAGCCCGTGCTGCGGGCCTTGGGCTGGGACACGGCCAACGTGGAAATGGTGGAACCGGAGAAGACGCTCAGCAACGAACTGCGCATCGACTATCTTCTGAACGATTCCGGGGGAAAACCGTGGATTGTGATTGAAGCCAAATGCCTGGGAAGCAGTTTAGATAAGTACGGGTACGTGGGCAAGATTCTAGGTTATGCTTTAACGCTCAACGTCCATACCGTTTGCATCACCGACGGTATCACCTGGCATTTGCACACGCAGCTGCAGCACGGCAAGCCGGAGCCCATTGTATTCAGTCTGGTTGAAGACGACTGGCTCACGGCCGCGAATGAACTCATTCGTTGGCTTGATGCGGCCCAAGGCGGTCACGGACTGCTTTTGCGGCAGGCAAAGGCACAGGCACCGAAAACCAGTCGTGCCGCTTCAGCAACGCTTACCTACCAAGCAGCAACCAAGAATCTCCTGCTATCAAAACCACAAGAATTAGCCTCTAATGCAGAGTTTATCAATTTATCTGATGTGGATTTGCAGTCGCTGCAACCAGGCCAAAAGCCTAAGAAGCTGAGGTTGCCTAATGGCACCCTTCTACCCATTACAACTTGGAAGGATATTCTATTGGGAGTATGTCATCTTGTTCTGGAAGCCAATCCTCACTTGACGGTTCCGCTGCAGGATAAAGCTGGTAAAACACGCTTTCTGTTTTCAAGTGCTAAACCTGAGAAAGGCTCTTGTACAAAGGCTGCTTACAAAGGCAAAACTGTATTTATCGGCACTCATTACAGCGCCGCCGATTGCATTGCCAATGCCATTTATGCTTCCAAGTATATTCCCCAGCAACAACATTCGGCCACGCTTGCGGTGAGCTTTTAACCGCATCAACTTCTAA
>DASVTG010000128.1:0-15006 GCA_036387695.1 Hymenobacter sp.
TGGCGGTTGTCGCGCCCGCGCCCCCCGCTCGTGCCTGCCCGGCCCGGAAGCAACGGGGCCAGACGCGCCCATTGGGCATCGGTCAGCAGCGTTTCCATATCCCAATTTAATCATCACTGTTAACACTTCCTAGTTCTTTAGAAACTACTCCCAGCGCACATCCAGCAAACGCAGCTGCACACTGCGCTGGCCGCGGGACTCGTTCAGTTCCACGGTATAGCAGGCGCTGAAGGGTTTGCCTTGTTCAATCTCCGGCAGGTAATCAGCCAAGCCAAACCCGATGGCGTCCACGGCGGGGCCGGTGGAATCGGCGGAGGCCAGGCGGAGCTTGAGGTGGCCCTGGCCCACCACGCGGGCGCTGTGCGGCACGGCCACCAGCCGCTGCGAGGCAAACACGGGGTTGGGGTTGCCGGGCCCAAAGGGCTCCATGCGGCGCAGCTCGGCAAAGAACTCCTCGGTGATGCGGGCCAGCGGCAAAGTAGCGGCCACTTCCACCGGGCGCACCAAGTGCTCGGTGGTGAGGGTACCGGCCACCACTTCCTCGAAGCGGCGCTGGAAAGCCGGCACGTTTTCCACCTTCAGGGTGAGGCCGGCGGCGGCGCGGTGGCCCCCAAACTGGTCGAGCAGCGGCGCGCAAGCTTCCAAGGCCTGGTGCACATCGAAACCGGCCACCGAGCGGGCCGAACCCGTGGCCTTGCCGTCGCGCTGGGTGAGAATGACGGTGGGGCGGTAGTACTGGTCGAGGCAGCGCGAAGCCACGATGCCCAGCACGCCCTGGTGCCAGTCGGCCTTGTAGAGCACGGTGGCGTGGGCATTTTGCAGCGTCGGGCTGCCCGCAATCATGTCCAGCGCTTCTTGGGTGGTGTGCTGGTCGGAGCCGCGGCGCTGCTGGTTCATCTGGTCCACCACTTCGGCGGTGTAGCGCGCTTCCTGCTGGTCGGGGGCGAGCAGCATGGCCACGGCGCGGCGGGCGTCGCCCATGCGGCCGGCGGCATTGATGCGCGGCGCAAACCCAAATATGAGACTGCTGATGCCCAACGGCCCTTCGCGCAAGGTGGCCAGCTCGCGCAAGGCGGCCAGGCCCGGCCGCAGCAACTGCGCGTCTTCATTAAAACGCCGCAAGCCGTGGGCGGCCAGAATGCGGTTTTCGCCGGTGATGGGCACGATGTCGGCGGCAATGCTCACGGTGGCCAAGTCCAGCAGGTCGTAGAGCGGAGCTTCGGGCAGGCCCAGGCGCTCACCCAACGCCTGCATCAGCTTGAAGCCCACGCCGCAGCCGGAAAGCTCCTTGTACGGGTACTCGCAATCGGCGCGCTTGGGGTCGAGCACGGCCACGGCGGCGGGCAGCTCATCGCCGGGCAAGTGGTGGTCACAGATGATGAAATCGACGCCTCGGCTGGTCGCGTAAGCCACTTGCTCCACGGCTTTGATGCCGCAGTCGAGCGCTACGATGAGCGTAAAACCGTTGTCAGCCGCAAAATCGATGGCTTTTTCGGAAATGCCGTAGCCCTCGGTGTAGCGGTCGGGAATGTAGTCGCGCAGGCGCTCGGCGCCGAACAGCGGCGTGAGGTAGCTCATCACCGTGGCCACCGACGTGATGCCGTCCACATCGTAGTCGCCGAGCACCATCGCCTTTTCGCCCTCGTGATAAGCCCGCGCGAGGCGAGCCACGGCCCGGTCCATATCGCGCATCAGCAACGGGTTGGGCAGCTGGCGCAGGCTGGGGTGAAAGAAGGCGGCAGCGGCTTCGGGCGTGTCGATGCCGCGCTGCATCAACAGGGCCGCTATTTCGGGGGCAATGAAGAGCGCCTCGGTGAGGCGTTGCACCCGGGCAGGGTCGGCTTCGGGGATATAATTCCAGCGCTTACTAGCGGATACGGGCATCAGATAGACAGTAAAAATGGTCGCAAAAGTACGACCAAACCCTCCCCGCGCCCGTCGGCTTACCTTTGGCACCGGTTCGTACGCCCGCCCCAACCCATGAATAAGCTACAGGAATTCTATCGTAAATACCGCCAGTACGTCCTCTCCGATGGGCTGATGTACGTGGTGTTCATCGTGGCACTGGCGCTGATGTTTGTGTTTTTCGGGTAGGAACGCGCCACGGCGCGTTCAGCGGCTGGGGCGGCCCTGCCGAACGTGCGCACCGCCGAACGCGCCAAGGCGCGCTCCTACACCCCGTCGCCGCGCAGCTTGCGGAACCGCTTCCGGGCTTCGGCCACGTAAATGCTGCCCGGATATTTGGTTATCACTTGGTTGTATAGCTCCTGGGCTTTCACCTTGTCTTTCACGTCTTCTTCCTGAATGCGGGCCAGCAGAAACAACGCGTCGTCGCTCAGCACGTCGTACTTGGGGTTGGCGGTGATGCGTTCCAGCGTGGCAATGGCGCCGGGCGTGTCGCCGGTGCGTCGCTGCAGCTGCGCTTTCAGGTAGTAGGTGTCGTCGGAAAGGGAGTGGCCAGGGAATTTCTCCAGCAGCGCATCCAGTCCTTTGATGGCTTCGGCTATCTTGTTTTGAAACACGAGCTGCTCCACGGCGGCGTACGCCCGCAACCCCAGGCCCAGCGTGTCTTCCACGGTGTTGTCCTGAATCAGCAGGGAAAGCTGCATGGCGTCGTTGGCAATTTCGCGGGTGGTTGCCTCTTTCAGGATGTCAAGGTGGCTCTGGGCCAGCTTGAAGTCGCCGGCGTAGTAGCTCAGGCGGGCATTGCGCAGTTTGGCTTCGTAGCCCAGCGGCGAGTCCTTGTGCGACTTTTCCACCTGCGAGTACAGCAACGTGGCCTCCCACGGCTCCGCTTTCAACAAGTACAGGTCGCCCTGGGTCACTTTGGCCTGGTCCACCACTTCGTCGCTGGCCCGGGGCATGTCAATTACTTCTTGCAGCAAGGTCATGGCCTTGGCGCGGTCATTCAGTTGGAAGGCGTATAGGTTGGCCAGGTTGCGGAGCACCGGCGCGGTGTCGGGCGTGCGGCCCAGCTCCGTCAGCAGCTGCTCGTAATCGCCCACCAGGGCCCGCACCTTGACCACGTCGACCGGGTAGGTTTCGCGTACCTGGGCTTCGCGGGCCTGGAGCAGCCGTTGCCGGGCCAGGTTGCCATACGCACCGCCGCGGTATTCCTTGGCCACGTAGGCATAGCCGTCGATGGCGCTTTCGTAGTCCTTGTTTTGCTGGGCAATGGCGGCCAGTTCCATCACGCGGCTGCCTTCGCTGCGGCCGCGGCGGTCCAGGGCCCGCGCCTGCACCAAGGCCCCGCTGAAATCGCGGCGCTGCACCTGCAGCCACAGCAGCAGCTCGCTGTAGGCGGCTTGCTCGGGGTGCTCCTGGGTGGCCGTGAGGAGCAATTTTTCCAGCGCGTCGAAGTCCTTCTCTTCGCGCAGGGCGTTTTGCAGCATGTTGCGCACAAAGGGCAGCTGCTTTTCGTTTTGCGCCACCAAGCGCAGCGTCTCGCCCAGCACCTTGGGCTGGTCCTGGCTTTGGGTGTAGAGCTGAATGAGCTGCGGCGCGTATTCGGTATCGTTCTTAGCCAAAGCTCGCCCGCGCAGGTAGGTGCGCTCGGCCCACACAGGCAATTCCCGGCGGCCAAACTCGGTGGCCACCGGCACCACTTGCGTGGGAGCAAGCTGGCTCAGCACTTTCTGCCACTGTTTTTCGGCGGCAGCTTGTTCACCGGCTGCCGCGTACACGCCCCCCAGCGCCACCCCAAAAGTGGCGTCTTCGGGGTGCGCCTTCACGGCTTTCTTGGCCAGCTTCTCCGCGTCTTTGTGCCGCTTCAGGGCCTGCAGCGAAGCCAGGTAAACCGGAAAGACCGACAAGCTCGTTTGCTCTTCCGTTGATAGCTTCTCGAACAGAAACACCACTTTTTCGTGCTCGCCGCGGCGGGCGTAATCCTGGGCCAGCGCCGTTCCGCTCACCGGGGCCCAGCCCGTGCCCGGCTGTTGGGCCTGCGTGGGCAGGGCTAGTAGTAAAGTAGCAGCTACGAGAAGAGAAGGCGCACGCATAGGTAGGTTCAGGAATCGTTTCACGAAGCAACGGCCGGGTCTCGCCTAGCTGGTTGCAGGACATAAACGCAGGAGTTTGCGGGCTTCGTTCAAAGCCGATGACGCCTGGGCATTTCGACCGCGCACGCCGCAACAAAAAAGGGCCGCACCCGAAGGTACGGCCCTTTTGAAGCTCGCGGATGAACGACTTAGAAAAACTTCGTCCGGTTGTCTTTCACGTTGGCATGCGCTTTCACCGCCTCGTAAATCTTGGAGTCCTGCTGCTGGGCGCGCTGCTGCAACAGCTGCTGCTGGATGGTTTTAACGTTGGCCGCAGTGGCCGCAGCGGGCGTCACGCTCACCGGCTCTACCACCAACACGCCTTGCTCGCCTTGGATGGGGCTCGACTTCTGGCCCGGCTTCAAGGCAAAAGCTTTGCCCACTGCCAAAGGCTCGAAGCCCACGTTGGTGAGGTTGCCCTGGCCGAGAACCACGCCTTCGGCGGTGCCCACCTGGGCCGTTGGGCCGTATTTGGTGGCCATTTCTTGTAGGGTGCCGGCGGTGGGCAGCTTGGCGATGATTTGCTTGGCCTTCTCCTCGTTGCGCACCAGCGCCGACAGTTCGGGCCGGAGGTTGGCCACCGTGGCCGTGCCTTTGGCGCGCTCGTCGGTGAGGGCGGCGATGACGTACTGGTCGCCCATCTCATACACTTCCGAGATGTCGCCCACTTTGGTTTCTTCGCCGTTCGGGCTGAAGCCGAAAGCCCAGCGCACCAGCTCGCGGGCGTTTTGCAGGTTGTTCACGCTGCGGGCCGCACGGTCCAGGTTTTTGGCTTCCTGCTTCACCAGGGTCTTGTCTTTGGTGGTCAGCTTGCGGAAGCTTTCCAGGTCGGTGGCCTGGCCTTTCAGCTCCTGGGCTTTGGCGTAGGCCGCTTCGCGCGTCGCGTCGCTCGGCGCGATGGTTTTCTTCACCTCCGCAACCTGGTAGGTCTGCTTGGTGGGCGCGGCCGTCACTTTCACAATGTGGTAGCCGAAGGAAGTTTCCACCACGTTGGGCAGCAGGCCGGGGGCCGTAGCCGCAAAAATGGCTTTTTCAAACTCGGGCACCATGCGGCCCTGGCCGAACCAGCCGAGGTCGCCGCCCTGCTCCTTGGTGCCGTCCGTGCCGAACTGGCGGGCCAACGTGGCGAAGTCAGCCCCGCCTTTGATTTTGTTGAGGATGTCCTGGGCTTTGGCTTTGGCCGCCGCCTTGGCTTCGGGCGTGGCGCCGTCGGCCTTGATGAGAATGTGGCTGGCCCGGGCCGCAGCTTGCGCGCCGGTGCTCACGCCGGTCACTTTGTAAAGCGAATAGGTGCCGTTCTCGGCGTAGGGGCCATACACTTTGCCCTGGGTGAGGGGCAGCTGCTTGCGCAATTCCTCGGGCAAGTCGGCGGGGCTGCGGAAAGCCTTGTTGTAAGGCTGCTCGGAATTGCCCGACACGAACAGCGAGTCCACCGGAGCGGTGGCAAACTGCGTGGCCAGTTCCGAAATGCTCGCCTTCACTGCCGTGCTGTCCTCTTTCGAAGCCACCACCGGGATGCTGATGTACTCCACCGAACGGCCGTCTTCCACTTTGTACTTGCCCTTGTTCTTGTCGAGGTAGGCCTGAAGCTGGGCGTCGGTCACCTTCACCGCCGAGTCCGAAATGCTGCCGTAGGGCACGAACAAATACTTCACCGTGGCTTTGGTGTTCTGCAGCGCGTCGAAGCGCTTGGCTTCGGCGGTGGTCACGTACACCGAGTTTTTCAGCAGGGCATTGTACTTGTTGGCCAGGCGCTCAGCGGGCAGGTTGGCTTCGAAGTTGTGCCACGCGGCCTGGTTTTCGGGGGGCAGCTTGTCGAGGTTTTTCAGGTACTCAATCAGGCGGGCTTTGTCGAACTGACCGGTTTTCTGGTCGGTGAAGGCCTGCTTGATGCTGGGGTTGATGTTGTCGCCCTGCACCATGTCCACCAGCTCGTCGTCCGACACGGTCAGGCCCAGCTTGTCCCACTCCGGCTTGAAGGCCATGCGGTAGATGGTCTGGTTCCAAGCCTGGTCGCGCAAGAAGCCGAGGGCTTGCTCGTCGGGCTGGCGCTGCTGCTGGGCGATGAAGGCCTGCTTGGCTTGCTCCAGGGCGTTGTTATAGTCGGCCAACTCCACCTTTTCGCCGGCCACTTCGCCCACCGTCTGGTCGTTGCGGTTGAAGAGGCGATTGTTGCCGCCCACCAGGTCGCCGCCCACAATGAAGAGCAGCATGCCAATGGCCACGAGGCCCACCGCCACGCCTGATTTTTCTCGAATCGTGTTAATTAAAGCCATTTACTTGTCAAAAGAATCGAAGTCTTGTTGGTCAAAAGAGGCGCAAAATAACCAGAATTTGACCGGTAATCAAAGTTTTAGCCGATTTAAAGTCCCACCGCCGAGCGGTAAAAACCGTCGGAGCGCACCGGGTTTCTCTACCGGCCCGCCAGGCAGGATTGTTAATAATGCCGGATTAACGGCGTTTTTTGGTTGATTTAGCTGGCGTTTTGGCCCGGGCTTCCTTGGCCAGCTTGGCTTTCTGCTCGGCAATTTTGGCATCGACCCGCTCCTGCTGGCGCCAGTACAGCAGCGGCATCCAGCACAGCATCGACACCATGAAAATCCAATAGTTGCGGTTCAGGTCGTTGAACAAAATCGTCTGGTAGATGCCGATGACCAGGGCCACCACGCCCACCGCAAACAGGACGGTGCGAAGCAGGGATTTGTCGAAAGTCATGATAACATGATAATGGGAATTGATTAGTGACCACGCCCGGTGCTCATAGGCGTCGGTTCGGCAACCAGAATTAGCTGGGCCCGGCGGCCCTATTGCACGGGCTTGGGCACCAGTCCGGTGGGCGCAGCAAACACCCCAACGGGTTTGTAAATGCGATAGCGCGAGAAGTTTTGGTTGGCTTTCAGGCCATACCCTTCCAAGTGCTCGGTGGGCGTATCCACCTTTACGAACATGGCCGAATCGGTGTATATGAGCTGCTTAATTGTGTCAAAGAACAGCTCTTCTGTGGCCAGCTTTTGTTGTTGCGGCACGTTCGCCACCTGCACGTTGCCGCGCATGATGTAGAGGTTTTTGCTCTCTTCTGATTTACCGTAATTGGCCGTCATCGTGTTAACCACCGTTTTCATCCCATCGGCAGAATAGAAGACCAGCTTCACGCCTTTGGGATACACCAAGTCGCCGTTTTCGAAGCGCTGTTGCAGGGGGGCCGTTAGCTGCATTTTGAGCTTGGCCGAGTCACTGTACAGCGTCTTCACGTTGGTCGTCTCCATAATCGGGCCTGTGTACACGAGCTTGGGTCCGGTGGCGGCTTTTTCTTCGCATCCGACCAGCGCCAGCGCCATTAGCAAGGCTCCACTTCTCGCAACCTGCCTGAATTTAAACACCGTGTTGTTGACGCGTTAAAAGCCGTGAATTACTGCAAGCGCCGCTTGATGAACCAGCGGTTGTTGAGCGTCACGCCCAACTGCCCGCGGATGTAGCTCTCCTGCACGTTGCTCGTGCCCGTGGCGGCATTGAGAACGTCGGTGTTGCCGCGCACCCCGTAGATGAACGCCAGGCTGAAGGTGGTGGCCTCCAGCGGCGTAGCCGTGGGCAGCGGGAAAGCAAAGCCCCAGCTCACGGCCCGGTCATACAAGGTTTTGCCGCCGGGCTGGTAAGGCAACTGCGCAAAGGTGAGGCCGGCGCGGTACGTCACCCGCTGGAAGTAGTGCTCCACCGAGCCGGGGTCCGGCGTGATTTCGCCGCCCAATCCCAGGCGGATGGTGTTGCTCAGGGTAGCGCCTTCGTCTTGGCCGCCGAAGCTCCGAAACTTGGACCACTGCTGCTGCGAAGCGTCGAAGTTGGCGCTCCAGTTCTTGTTGTTATCGAAGCTGATGCCCACCTGGGCCAAGGCCGGCACGGAGGCGCGGCCGCGGCCGTCGCTCACCACGGTGGGTGCGCCGGTAACGGCACCGGCCAAGTCTTGGCGCTCCTGGGTAACGGTTTGGGTTCCGTTCAACTCGTGGGCGAAGCTGTATACCCCGGCCAGGTTCACGTTGAGGTCCTTGCCTATTGTGTGCCGGTAGTGCGCCCCTGCCCGGAACCCAAAATCCGAATACCGGGTGTGCTCACGGTCAACGGCCGTTTCCTGCGACGGCGCGGTGCCGCTGTTGGTGACCCGCAGGGTGGTGCCCGTGGTTTCGTCCACTACGCCAAAAATGTAGGAAGCCGTGAATCCCAGGGTGAGGTTTTTGGCGATGTTGACTCCTTGGCCGAAATACGCCTCCGATACCCCGCCTTCGCCTTTCGACTGCGTCAGCACCTGGGCGTTGGGGTCGTTCTGCACGTTCTGGAGCAGGTTCGACTCGTAGTCCACCGAGCTTAAGGGCTTCAGGCCCACGGCCGCGCCCCACTTCGAGCTCAGCGGCACCGACAAAGCCAGGTAGCCCAGCGTGCCGCTGCCGCTGCGGCTGGAGCCGTTGGCGTTTTTCACCGTTTTGTATTGCCCGTTGTAGCCGGCTTCAAACGTCGTGCGAGACGTGTAGTACAGCAGTGCCGGGTTCAACTCGTTCACGTTGACGGCGTTGGGAGCCGCCAAGCCCACGCCGCCCATGCCCATCTGGCGCACGCCGCCGGTGTTGGCGTTGAATTCACCCAAGCCTTTGCGCGAGTACGGCGAGTTGCCCAAGCCCTGGGCTTGCGCGCCACCCGCGGTTGCCATTGCCACGCCCGCCAACACCACACCCAAACGCAGGCAACCCATCTCTTTATTTGACAACATGATAAGCTAAAATCCGATTAAGGCCCAGCAGCACAAGCTCGGGCACAACAAAGATACGAGCCGAGAGGCGGGCCGCCAGAAAAGCGGCATCTCCCCCCGTCAGCAACACCCCGAGGCCGGGATAAAGTTGCTGATACTGAGCAATGAGCCCGGTGATTTCGGCGAGGGTGCCATTGACCACCCCGCTCAGCAAGCTTCCCGTAGTGGAGTCGCCCACGAGCGGAATCGTTGCATCCGGGGCGGGCAGCTCCAGCAACGGCAGCCGCCCCGTGAACGTGTGCAACGCCCGGAACCGCATGCTTAGGCCCGGTGCAATGCTGCCCCCGTAGTAAGTACCGTTCGTGACCAAATCGAATTTCAGCGCCGTTCCCGCGTCAACGATGAGCGTTGACTGCCCGGGCCGCAGCCCCGCCGCCCCCACCGCGGCTGCCAGCCGGTCGGCGCCCAGGGTGTGGGGCGTAGCGTAGGCATTGCGAAGCGGAACGGGCGTGGCGGCTGGAGAAAAAGTCAGGATTTCGCCCGCCACCAGTTCTCGCAATTCCTCCCCGCGCAAGGCCGCGTCTTCGGCCACGGACGCGATGATGACGTGCTCAGGCTGCCACCGCTGCACCAGGGCCAGCACTTGCGCCGCCGTTAGGCCCGCCTGCATCTCGCGCAGTAACGGGCCTTCGAAACAGCCAGCTTTCACGGCGGTATTACCGATGTCTAAAGCGAGAGTGCGCAATTCAGCTGGTTGGAAAAGTTGACCAAAAGTGGAACGTCATGCTGAGCGAAGTCGAAGCATCTCTCTCGTATCACTAAACCTATTTAGTTGCGTGGGAGAGATGCTTCGACTTCGCTCAGCATGACGTTTCTTTAAACTTGCTAGACTTACAGGAAGTACTTCAAGCGGATGACCTCCTGCTCGCTCAGGAAGCGCCACTTGCCGCGGGGCAGGTCTTTCTTGGTGAGGCCGGCGTACTGCACCCGGTCCAGCGCCACCACTTCGTAGCCCAAGTGCTCGAAGATGCGGCGCACAATGCGGTTGCGGCCGATGTGGATTTCGATGCCCACAAAGTGCGCGTTGCCGGCCACCACTGCCACGTCGTCTACCACGGCTTTGCCGTCTTCCAGCTCCAGTCCTTCGGCAATCTTACGCAGGTCCTCTTCGGCCAAAGGCTGGCTCAGTTCGACTTGGTAAATTTTCTTATTTTTGTGCGAGGGGTGGGACAGCTTCTGCGCCACTTCCCCGTCGTTGGTGAAGAGCAACAGGCCCGTCGTGTTTCGGTCGAGCCGGCCCACGGGGAAGATTCGCTCCTTCGAAGCACTGGCCACCAAATCCATCACCGTGCGGCGGCCCTCGGGGTCCTCAGTGGTCGTGATGAAGTCCTTGGGCTTGTTCAGCAGCACGTACACCGACTTCTCGCGGTTGAGGTTGGTTTTGCCGTACTGCACGGTGTCGCTGGGCTGCACCTTGTAGCCCATTTCCGTCACTACCTCGCCGTTTACTTTGATTTCGCCGGCCGCAATCAACGCGTCCGCCTCACGGCGCGAGCAGATGCCGGCGTTGGCGATGTAGCGGTTCAAGCGCAGCTCGTCGGTGCCGAAGTCGTCGTCCTCTTCGCGGCGGCGCTTGTTGCCCCGCGTTTTGTCGTTTTCGTAGTGCTTGAGGTTTTTATAGTCGGGCGCCTCGCCGGGCCGCTCGCCGTAGCGGGGCTTGTCGGCGCGGTTGTCCTGCACCACCGGGCGGGCGGCCCGGGGCTTGTCCACGGCGCTGCCGTAGCCGGTGCCCGAGCGGCGCACGCTGCGCTCCTGGGCCTTCAAGGCTTCGCGGCGCTCGGCAAAGCTGCCGGGCGCAGGGGCCCACTTCTCGGTGCTCCGCTTCTCGTAGCCGCCGGGGCGCTCCCCGGTGCTGCGGCTGGCGGCGTAGTTGGAGTTCTCGCGCTTGCCGAAAGCCCCAGGCGTGAACTTCCGCCCGAACGCGGCTTCGTCGCCACGGCGGTCGGCATCGCTGCCACCAGCGAAGTCGCCCCGCTCGGCGCGCTCTTCACGCGGTTGCGGCGGGTTGGCTTCGAAAGGACGCGCCGACCGAATGGGCCGGTTGGGTCCCCGTTCTTCGCTGCGCTGAAAATCCTCGGGCTCGCGCGGAGTGCTGCGGCCGAAGCTGCCGCCACCGCGCGGCGCACTGCCTTCGTTTGGCTCGTTGGGGTTCTGCTTCTGGAATTTGCGGTTGCGCTCGCCGGGCAAGCCGCGGGGCACGGCCTTCTCGCCTTCACGGCGATAGGGCTGGCCATTCCAGTTTTCTTTGGGCTGATACGGACGGACGGGCCGGGCATCGGGCGAAGCTGGTCCGCGCTGCTCGCCACGGTCGTTGCCAAAGCCACCTCGCTCGCCGCGGTCATTGCCGCGCTCCGGGCGCTCGGCAGAACGGCCGTAGCTCGTGCCGGTGCGCTGCTCTTTGCCTAGGCGCGGACGTTCAGGCCGGTCGCCGCCCGGGCGGAAGCCGCCCTGCTCGCGCTGGCCATATTCTTTGCCACCAAATCCACTGCCGCCTTCGCGGTTGCCAGCGCCATAAGGGCGTTTCTCACCGCCCTCAAACTTGCGGCCGCCCCCGAAGGCACCGTTTGTAGCCGGGCGGCCAAAGGCCCCGTTGGCGGGGCGCCCAAAAGCGCCATTGGTGGCCGGACGGCCATTGCCGGGGCGCGGCGACGAAAAACCGCCGCGCTCACCGCCACGGCCGGTTGGGCCGCCTGCGCTTGGGCGCTCGCTTTTGCCGCCAAAGCCGCCGGGGCCACCTGTGTTGCGGCCGCCGCGACGGTCCGCCTTATCTTCTGAAAAATGCTTCTTGCCCATGGGGAGAAATGTTGCGTGCCGTATCGCTACGGTACCGATGTAAAAAAGGTGGTGGTCGGTGAGGGAGTTGCGGCAGATGTCTGGCGGCTCACTGAAGATAAAAGCAAAAGCCCGAACCTGCCAGCCGGACGCCGCAGCGCCGGCCCACAGGTTCGGGCCTCAGGCCAATACGATGATTAGTCGCGGCGCGCCATTTTGGCTTCGATGGAATGCTGGGTGTGCGGCACCGCCCGCAGGCGCTCCTTGGGAATGAGCTTGCCCGTGCCGATGCAAACGCCGTAGGTGCCGTTCTTGATGCGAACCTGCGCGTTCTCGAGTTGCTGGATGAACTTCATTTGGCGCGAGGCCAACTGGTTCATGCTCTCTTTCTCGGCCGTGTCGGCGCCGTCTTCCAGCACCTTGGCCGACGAGGCCGTGGTGTCGGTGCCGGAGTCGTTGCTGCGATTCAGGGTCTCCTTGATGAAGGACAACTCCTTGCGGGCCGCCGTCAGCTTCTCCTGAATAATCTGGTCGAACTCGTTCAAGTCCTCCCGGGAATAGCGAATGTTGTCTTCGTTCATTGATGGGGTAAAAAAACCTGCGGAAGAAATGTAAGCAACTAAAACGCCCTGCTGAACCGGCAACGCCCCGGAGTGCTAAAAGGTTTGGCAGCCCGAAGAAGCAACGAATGCTCCCACCTAAAGCTATTGCACCCTTAGTTTTAGCGGGCGCAAAGTTACGGAATTAGGGCCGCTTTTCCTTCCCTTGCTAAAAACCTAACATTTGGATGGCGGCCACAGCAGCTTCCACGCCTTTATTGCCGTGCTTGCCGCCGGCACGGTCCCAGGCCTGCTCCAGCGTATTGGTCGTCACCAAGCCAAAAATGACGGGCTTGTTGAACTTCAATCCCACCTGCGTGATGCCCTGCGCCACCGCGTGGCAGATGTAGTCGTCGTGCTTGGTTTCGCCCTGAATGACCACGCCCAGGCAAATGACGGCGTCCATCTCGTCGTGCTGCGCCAGGAACTGCGCGCCCAGCGTGAGCTCGAAGCTGCCCGGCACGGTGTTCCGGTAAATGTTGTCGGCGGTGGCGCCGTGCTTGAGCAGGGTGTCGTAGGCACCGGCGCTCAGCACGTCGGTTATCTCACGGTTCCAGTCCGCCACCACAAGGCCGAAGCGCTTTTCGCTGATGTCGATAAAATTGGTGGCGTCGTAGTCGCTCAGGTTTTGGAGGGAAGTGGCCATGTGGGGTATGGTGGGGCTAAAAAAGAGTCATCCTGAGCGCGGCGGGCCTCTGCACCCCGGAACGGGTTGCGTTCAGGTTCGTGCAAGGTCCTTCGCGGCGCTCAGGATGACAAGAAAAGAGGCGGCTTGGTTATTTGGCAGCTTCCAGCTTCGCCTTGAACTGGCGGGCTTCGGCTACTTCCTGGGCGGCCGGAAATTCGTTGATGATGCGGTCGTAAGCTTTCACCGCGCCTTCGTTGTCTTTGGCCAATTCGCGGGCCGTGGCTTCTTTCATCAAGTAGCCGGGCGAGAAGTACTCGTTGGCGTTGTGGTCGGCGGCTTTGGCGTAGAGGTCGGCGGCTTCCTTGGGCTGGTTCAGTTCCAGTTGGGCATCGCCCATCAGGGCATAGGCGCGGCTCTGCACCAGGTAATCATCCGAGCTAAAGTCTTCCAAGTAGTCGAGGGCTTCCTTGTATTTGCCCTGCTTCAGCGAAGCCACCCCGGCGTAGAAGTTGGCGAGGTTGCCGGCCTTGGTGTTGCCGTACTCGTTGGCCACGGTGGTCAGGCCTGGGGCCTTGCCGTCGCCTTTGATGGCTTTGTTGAGCGAGTCGGCTTCCCAGTTGTTCACGGCCCGGAACATGCTGGCCTGCGCTTTCGCATCCTGGGAATTGCGCCAGTAATAGAACCCGAAAGCCCCCACCACCGCCAGCACCACCACGGCCAGAATCCCGAGCAGCAGGTTGCGGTTGTTGCGCACGAAGTCTTCCGACTCAACCAACCGGGCCGCCAAAGCGTCCGGGTCTTCGAGCAGCGGGTTTTCCGGGGCCAGGTTTTCGGCGGGCGCCAGGGGGTCGGCCGAAACGTTCTGAACGGGTTGCCCCTGACGGGCCTGCTGGCTTTTGCCAGTGTAAGGAATCTTCGACATATAAAAGAAGCTGCTAGCTATTAGCAGTTAGCTGCTAGCTTTTTATTAGAAACGGTTGGGTTGTTGGGCTTGGAGGAAGCTAATGACTAATAGCTATTCCAAATTTAGTCGTGGATATAGGGATAATCGGCTTGCACGTACACGTCCTTGTAGAGCTCGTCGGGCGTGGGGTAAGGCGAGCTTTCGGCGAATTCCACCGACTCGGCTACCTGGGCTTTGATGCGTTCGTCGATGGCTTCGAGGTCCGCCTCGGTGGCCATGTTGTTCGTGAGAATGGTGTGCCGCACGCTTTCGATGGCGTCGCGGTGCCGGTAGTCTTCCAGCTCCTCTTTGGTGCGGTACTTGGCGGGGTCGCTCATGGAGTGGCCCTTGTAGCGGTAGGTCTTGAACTCCAGCAGCGTGGGGCCTTCGCCGGCGCGGGCACGCTCGGCGGCGCGGGCCACCGCTTCGTGAACATCTTCCACGCGCATGCCGTTCACGGGCTCCGACGGCATGTCGTAGCTCAGGCCAATCTTGTAGAGGTCGTGCACGTTCGAAGTGCGCTGCACCGACGTGCCCATGGCGTAGCCGTTGTTCTCAATCACGAAGATGACCGGGAGCTTCCACAGCATGGCCATGTTGAAGGCTTCGTGCAGGGCGCCCTGGCGCACGGCGCCGTCGCCCATCGAGCAAATGCAGAGCTTGCCGGTTTTGTTGTACTTCTCGGCGAAGGCGATGCCCGCGCCCATTGGCACCTGGCCGCCCACGATGCCGTGGCCGCCCATGAACCCAACTTCTTTGTCGAACATGTGCATGGAGCCGCCTTTGCCTTTCGAGCAACCGGTAGCTTTGGCAAACAGCTCGGCCATCACGGCATTGGGCGAAGTGCCCAGCGCCAGCGGGTGGGCGTGGTCGCGGTAAGCCGTGATGTACTTGTCGCCTTTTTCCAGCGCCGATACCTGCCCGGCCACGCAAGCCTCCTGGCCGATGTAGAGGTGGCAAAACCCTTTAATCTTTTGCTGGCCGTAGAGCTGGCCGGCCTTGTCCTCGAACTTGCGCATGAGCTGCATTTGCTCGTACCACTGCAGGTAGGTTTCCTTGGGGTAGGAAGTACCCGCGGTGGCCTGCTTCGACAGGTCCGTGCCGGACGCGGCCATTTCGGGCGCATCGGTGCCGGGCATCACGGGGTCGGGTTGACCGCCGGTGGTCGCGGCTTTGCTTTTCCCTTTGACTGCAGCTGCTGCACCATTGGAAGCCGTCGATTTTTTTGAAGC
>DASVTG010000129.1:0-5689 GCA_036387695.1 Hymenobacter sp.
GCCGGCACGGCCGCAGGGTTGGCTTTCTGGTCTTAGAAGCTGTTTAAGTTAATTTCCAACTGTTGCGTCACTACCTCGTTTCGGCTAACTCAAACACCCTCTTAGCGCAGTTCCGCCAGCAGTGTACAGGCCCCGGTCCGACGCCCTAAGCGTCCGACCGGTTGTTGCCAGCCCCATCCGTATGCAGCGCCCGACTAACAACCGGTCGGACGCCTGGGGCGTCGGACCGGCAGGCGTACACCGCCGCCGAAACCGCGCTAGAACGGAGGTTGCTGCCTGCTGTGGGTTGCCAGGCGGCGCGGAGTAGGAGGTGCGGGCCGCAGGAAATCAGCAGCGGCAACATATGCTTCAAGCTCCTCATTAGCAACGCAATGGGCAAGCTGCCCGTTGTATGGCCAGGCATTTGCCTACCCAAGCCAAGGCGGTAATTCATGAGCGCTGACCATAACCTGCATGCTGTTTTTCCAGACGCCGGGCCCCGGGCCCGTCGCGCTGGCCGACCGGGCGAAGGGAGTGGGGCGCCACGGGTTTTGCCCTGTGCCGGCGGGTTTACGTCTGTTATCACTCAACTCAACTCCTTGTTATGAGCACTAGTATGGGAAATCGGCTGAAAGGCAAAGTCGCCATTGTCACCGGCGGCGGGGCCGGCATCGGGGAAGCCATCTGCAAGAAATTTGCCTTGGAGGGCGCGGCCGTGGTGGTGGCGGGCCTGCCCGACGACCCCGTGCAGGAGGTGGCGGCCGAAATTGTGAAAGCCGGCGGCCGGGCCGTGGGCTTTCAGGGTGACGTGGCGGTGTTTGCCACCGCCCAGAGCTGCGTGGAGCTGGCGGTGCAGAAGTTCGGCCAGCTGGACATTCTCATCAACAACGCGGGCGTGTTCGTGGAAACGAACTACCTGACCGATTACTCGGAAGAAGCCTTCGACTACATGCTCTGGAACAACACCCGGACGGTGTTTTGCATGTCGAAGGCCGCCCTGCCGCAACTGCAAAAGACGCACGGCAACATCGTGACGGCCGGCTCGGAAGCCGGCGTGCTCGGCATCGCCCAAAACGCCGCTTACGGCGGCACCAAGGCTTTCAACATCGCCTTCACCAAGGGGCTGGCCGCCGAGCAAGCCGAATTCGGCGTGCGCTGCAACATCGTGGGCCCGGGGCCCATCGACACGGCCTGGACCCACAAAGAAACGGGCCCGATGGACGCCAAAATGGAAAAAACCAACAAGCAGGCCAACCTGACCGGCCGCCGTGGCACGGTGGAAGAAGTGGCCAACGTGTACCTGTTCCTGGCTTCGGACGAAGCCTCGTACGTGACGGGCGCCCTCTACATGGTCGACGGCGGCATCACCATCGCCAAAGGCCCCGTTGGCGACCAAGCCGATTCCTCCTTCAAGCGCGAGCCCAAGAGCGACCTCAACCTGAAACACACCCAGGAAGGGCACACCGCCATCCGCTACTAGCGGCCGCGCCAACGGCCGTCCGGCTTGTCGGGAGGGCCTGCACGCCCTGCGCCTTTAGCCCGCCATGTGGGCTAAAGGCGCAGGGCGTGCACGTTTACCGGCGCTCCGGCTGGTAGCGGTTCGTCGCTGGTGGTGCGCAGGCGCAGGTCCAGGAGGAGAAAATTGCCTTCGACGGTGCTGCCCAGCACGGTGGCCGTGAGGCCCCGGCTCGGTTGCGCCGGGCTTTGCAGCTGCAGGTACTGGCCTGGTTGTACGGCTGCCTTCACGGCATCGCGCCGCAGGCGCAGGCGCAACGGCACCAGCTCGGTGAAGTGAGCCACGGGAGTGCCGGCGGGCAGGTAGTCCCCTTTTTTCACGGCAAGCTGGGTAACTATCCCGTTGGCGGGCGCGATGACGTGCGAATTGCTGGAAAGCTGCACCAGCGGGTCGCCCTTGCGGACTTGCTGCCCGTTTTGAAAGAACAGTTGATTGACGCGGCTACCCCCGTGGGTCAACAACGGGTAGGAGCGGCTGCTCACCAGCACGCCGGCCCCCAGAGAGGCGCCGAGAAACTCGGTGGCGGCCCAGTCGGAGCGGGTTTTGGCGGGCTGGAGCGCGGCGTGTGGCGCCGTTTCGGCAGGCTTGGGGTAGAACACCGCCGAGCCAGTGGAAAGCAAGCCAGCGAAGAGCGTAAGTATTTTGGACGTTATCATGACCGGTTTAAGGTTGGCCAGGGCGGGCTTTATATGGTAGGGTGGGGAAGGCAGTCCGCCGAATGGGGCCGGAACAACCCTCTTTTTTGCCAAATGCTGCCCCGGTTTTCCGTGGGAGGAGGGTTGCGCAACAGTTGCCTTCCGGAAAAGGCGCTGGGCGGTGGGTGACGGGAATTTTGGTCGGTATGAGGAGGGCCGAATCTTGTAAGTGGCACAACACCGCAGCGTTATCCGTGCAGCCGGCAGGTGGGCTATTCGGGCTGATAAAAGGCTGGGACAAAGTTAGCACGGCACCACGTCGGTGCTTCTTTGGGAAGTCGTTTTAGCCGGCCATATATTTTATCAGGCCCGCAAAAAAACGGAGTTGGAAACCCCGCAAGCCGCTCCTGCCGCCGGAAAATGCCGGGACCAGTGCACCCGCTCGCGCCGGCAGAATTACACACCGCCTGTCGTCTTATTTCCAAATAAGCCCGAAGCACCAGCTCCCGGCTTCGGGTTTGATTAAGTTACGCACCAAGCAAAGCAGCCTTCCTCGGTCACGTTGGGAAGGCTGCTTGGTTTTATATAAGGCTCGTCCAGACAACGTGCTCCCAAGCGCATCTTTTGCCCGCCCACCTGGCGCGCACCGACGGGCCGAAAACGCTGCTGCTCACGGGCCTGCTGCTGGTGCTGCCGCCGGTGCTGTCGGCGGGCGTGTACTTCGTGTTTTGGCACAGCCTGCAGCACGTGCTGCGCATGAACCGGCTCATGCGCCGGCCCCTGGCGGGCCCCCGCCGGGGGCTGGGCGCCGAGCTGGGTTTCTTTCTGCGGCGCTCCGTGCCCCTGCTGCTGGTGAGCCTGGTGGCCCTGGCCGTGCTCTACGGGTGGGCTTGGGAACGGGCGGCGAGCGGGCCCTTATTGGTGAGCCTTGCGCTGCTGGTGGCCTCCGTGGTGACGCTGCCCCACGCGCTGCTCGTCACGCTCGGGATGGACGCCGCGAACTGGAAACGGTAGCTCGAAAGCGGCCATCCATCCCCAAAACGGCGGCCGTGGCTGCGCGGCCGGAAACAGGACCAGGGCGCTGAGCCGGCCCCGTGGCCCCTGGCTATCTTTGCTGGGAGCAAGGCTCCACCGTTTAGCGGGCGAAACGCAAACTTTTCAAAGACTTATGCCTTATAATGGGGCATAACTATAATTAACACCAAGATGCATAACCACAACAGTACCCCTCCGCCGGAAAACTCCATCCTTTATGAGCTGAACGAGCCCGCCGCGCAGTGCCCCTTCAGCAGCGGCGCGCTGAAACAAAGCGCCGGGGGCGGCCGCACCAACCGCGAGTGGTGGCCCAACATGCTCAAGCTAAGCATCCTGCGCCAGCACGCGGCCCTGTCGAGTCCGGTGGGCAAGGATTTCAACTACGCCGCGGAGTTCAAGAAGCTGGACCTCAACGCGGTGAAGCAGGACCTGTTTGCCCTGATGACGGATTCGCAGGACTGGTGGCCGGCCGATTACGGGCACTACGGCCCGTTCTTCATCCGCATGGCCTGGCACAGCGCCGGCACCTACCGCATTGGCGACGGCCGGGGCGGCAGCGGCTCGGGCGCCCAGCGCTTTGCGCCGCTCAACAGCTGGCCCGACAACGCCAACCTCGACAAGGCCCGCTTGCTGCTGTGGCCCATCAAGCAGAAATACGGCCAGAAAATATCCTGGGCCGACCTGATGATACTGGCCGGCAACTGCGCCCTGGAGTCGATGAGCTTCAAACCCTTTGGCTTCGGCGGCGGGCGCGAAGACGTGTGGGAGCCCGAGCAGGACATTTACTGGGGCCCCGAAACCGAGTGGCTCGGCGACAAGCGCTACACCGACACCCGCGAGCTGGACAACCCGCTGGCCGCCGTGCAGATGGGCCTCATCTACGTGAACCCGGAAGGCCCGAACGGCGAGCCCGACCCGGTGCGGTCGGCCCGCGACATCCGCGAAACCTTTGGCCGCATGGCCATGAACGACGAAGAAACCGTGGCCCTGATTGCGGGCGGCCACACCTTCGGCAAAACCCACGGCGCCGCCGACCCCGGCGAGTTCGTGGGGAAAGAGCCCGCGGGGGCCACGCTGGAGGAAATGGGCCTGGGCTGGCGCAACAGCTTTGGCAAAGGCCACGGCGGCGACACCATCACCAGCGGCCTGGAAGGCGCCTGGACCCGCACGCCCGCCCAGTGGAGCAACGACTACTTCGACAACCTGTTCGGCTTTGAGTGGGAGCTGACCCGCAGCCCCGCCGGGGCGCACCAGTGGCGCCCCGTGAACGGGGGCGGCGCCGGCACCATCCCCGACGCCCACGACCCGGCCAAAAAGCACGCCCCCTTCATGCTCACCACCGACATTGCCCTGCGGGCCGACCCGGTGTACGAGGTCATTTCGCGCCGCTTCCACGAGCACCCGGAGGAGTTCGCCGACGCCTTTGCCCGGGCCTGGTTTAAGCTGACGCACCGCGACATGGGCCCCAAGGAGCGCTACCTGGGCCCGGAAGTGCCCACCGAAGAGCTGCTCTGGCAAGACCCCATCCCGGCCGTTGCCCACGCCTTGGTGGACGCGCAGGACGTGGCGGCCCTGAAAGGCAACATTCAGGCTTCCGGCCTGTCGGTGTACCAATTGGTGTCGACGGCCTGGGCTTCGGCCTCCACCTACCGCGGCTCCGACAAGCGGGGCGGCACCAACGGCGGGCGCCTGCGCCTGGCCCCGCAGCGGAACTGGGAAGTAAACAAACCCGCGCAGCTGGCGCAGGTGCTGCAAACGCTGGAAGGCATTCGGCGGGAGTTCAACCGCGCCCAAACCGGCGGCAAACAGATTTCCATGGCCGACCTGATTGTGCTGGCGGGCGGCGTCGGCGTCGAGCAGGCCGCGCAGCAGGGCGGACACCCGGTGACGGTTCCGTTCACGGCCGGGCGCGCCGATGCTTCCCAGGAGCAAACCGACGTTGTTTCCTTCGCGGCCCTGGAGCCTGCCGCCGACGGCTTCCGCAACTACCTGAAGCCCCACCACAAGGCCGCGGCCGAGGAACTGCTGGTCGACAAAGCCCAATTGCTGACCCTGACGGCGCCCGAGCTGACAGTGTTGTTTGGGGGCCTGCGGGCCATCAACGTCAATTTCGACGAGTCGGAATACGGCGTGTTTACCACCCGTCCGGGGGCGTTGACCAACGACTACTTCGTCAACCTGCTCGACATGAACACTACCTGGAGCGGAACGTCGGATGCGCAAAACGCCTTCCACGGCCGTGACCGCAAGACCGGGGCCGTGAAGTGGACCGGCACCCGGGTCGACCTCATTTTCGGCTCGAACTCCGAGCTGCGGGCCCTGGCCGAAGTGTACGGCTGCCTGGACGCGCAGGAGAAGTTCGTGCAGGACTTCGTGGCGGTGTGGACCAAAACGATGAATCTGGGCCGTTTCGACCTGGCTTAATCCGGGGTGAGCAGGCCGGCTGAAACCAGCGGCCGCGCTGCGTACTGATGAAAGGTGGCCTCTGGCAAGGGGCCACCTTTTTTGTGCAGGAAAAGGCTGC
>DASVTG010000130.1:0-5061 GCA_036387695.1 Hymenobacter sp.
TTGCTCGCGGTACTGCCAATCCGGGCCGGGCCGGTAGGAGTGAAAAGAAGCCTCAGTAGCGGCGCTTTCTGTTTGGGCCGGCTGCAGCTGCAGGCCGAGGGTTGAGCTCAAGCTCACAATGCCGCGTCCGCCGCTTTGCAGCGCTTCTTCAATTGCGGCCACGGTAGCTAAATCGGTGGCCACCAGCGGCCAGAGCAGCACCTCCTGCTCGCCCGAGCACATCATGCCGGAGCGGTCGGCGGGGGCTTCCCGCCGATGAATTTGGGGCCGGAGCAGGGGCGTGGCCGCGGGTTCCGGCAGGCGCTGCCGGGCCAGCTCCACCCACTTGTGCTCCATGACGCCGCCGCCAATGGAGCCGGCCACTTCGGCGGGCGTCACCGCCATTTTGAAGCCTTGGCGGCCGGGGCTGCTGCCTTCGCTGCGCACCACGTACAGCAGGGCCACGGGCGTGCCGGCTCGCAAGCTGGCCGCGGCCAGAGTCCAAACGGGAGTGTCGCGGGGATTAGCCGGCATGGAAAAAGAATTCGCAGGAGGTAGAGACGCATACTTGCGTCTTGTCGTTGAACGATTAAAGCCGAACGGCGCGGCCGACGAGACGCAAGTATGCGTCGCTACTCCTCGCGCGTCACGGTGCCGGTGATGTAGCCGAACGGGGCGTCGGTGGCCACGAATATTTCGTTGGTGTTGGCCTGGCCGAAAGGTTCCAGGTTGAAGGGAATGTGGTGTTTGTTGGGCATCACGAGGCTGATTTCTTTTACCTGGTCGTGGTCTTGCAGGATGCGCTCGCCAATGGCGTAGAGCGTGTGCTGCACCGAAAGGCTCTGGTGCGCAGCAAAGGTGCGCAGCAAGGACTGGCGGATGCGGCCGTGCAGGTCGTCAAAATCCAGCTCCGCCGCGTAGTCCCAGTGGGCCTCGCACTCCGTGGCCAGAATGCGGTCGGTGGTTTCGGGCAGCACGGTAAACTCGTCTTTGGGGTACCCAAAAAATGAAGAATCCGTGGTTTTCAGCAGCATGAGGCCTTTCAGGCCGGCCGTGACGGCGGCGCCGGCGGCCGTGCGCGTGACCACGGCGGTGCGCTTTTCCGAGCCACCGCCCGTGAAGGCGTGGGAGTGAGCCGCGCCATCGAAGGCCATGCGCTGCCACAGGTGCTCCACCAGCTCGACGCGCACCTGCGACACCTGCGGATTGCGGGCCAGGAAATGCCGGGTCAGGGCGAGGCCAAAGGCTTCGATGGAGCCCGTGAAATGCTCACGGGCCAGGGCGTAAACGGTGTTTTTTTGCGTATCGGTGGGTAGAATGAGGGAGTTGTCGCCCGCGGTGTGAGCGCTGTCGAAATCGCCCGTGAGGGCCACGCTCACCGACACTTGCCGAAATTCGTGGTGACCTTCGCGGCGGATGATGCGCGACAGGTTGACGGCATTTTTGCCGTACGTGTTGGCGCCTAGTTTTATACGCATCTGTTACTGGAAATTTGGGCTTACAACGCCTCCAATTTAGTGCAAATCGCAGCCTCATGGTCGACTTCATCCTGAAAAGCCGCCGCGTTGTTTTGCCCGACGGCACCCGCGCAGCGTCGGTGGCAATTTCCAATGGCCAAATCAGCGCCTTGCTGCCCCACGATGCCGAGGTAGCCGGTGCCCGGTTGGTCGACGTGGGCGAGCACGCCGTTCTGCCGGGCGTAATTGACCCGCACGTGCACATCAACGAGCCCGGCCGCACCGACTGGGAAGGTTTCGACACGGCCACCCGCGCCGCGCTGGCCGGGGGCCTCACCACGCTGGTTGACATGCCGCTCAACTCGGCGCCCGTGACCACCACGGCGGCCAACCTGGCGCTGAAGAAAGCCGCCACCCGAGGCCAGCTGCACAGCAACGTGGGCTTCTGGGGCGGCGTGGTGCCCGGCAACGCCGCCGAAATAGAGCCGCTGATTGCGGCGGGCGTGCTGGGGTTCAAAGCCTTTCTCACCCACTCCGGCATCGACGATTTCCCGAATGCCACCGAAGCCGACTTGCGCCGCGTGATGCCCGTGCTGGCGCGGCACCGCTTGCCGCTGCTGGTGCACTGCGAGCTGTCGGAGG
Organism: Hymenobacter sp.; assembly: GCA_036387695.1. Lineage (GTDB taxonomy): Bacteria > Bacteroidota > Bacteroidia > Cytophagales > Hymenobacteraceae > Hymenobacter. Next base: position 2,079 of record DASVTG010000130.1, read on the forward strand.
ACAACGAGGAGTGGAAAAAAAACGACCACCGCTCGTACCCGAACTACCTGGCTTCGCGGCCCAAAAGCTGGGAAGACAAAGCCGTGGCCCTCATGATTCGCTTGTGCGAAGAATTCGATTGCCCCACGCACATCGTGCACTTGTCGTCGGCCAATTCCCTGGCGCCCATCGCCGCCGCCAAGGCCAACGGGCTGCCGCTGACGGTGGAAACCGGCCAGCACTACCTGTATTTCAACGCCGAGGACATTGCCGACGGGCAGACGCAGTTCAAGTGCGCGCCGCCCATCCGCGAAAAGGCCAACAACGACCAGCTCTGGGCCGCCTTGCAGGCCGGCGTCATCGATTTTGTGGCCACCGACCACTCGCCCGCCCCGCCCGATTTGAAGCAGCTGGCCAGCGGCGACTTCACCACGGCCTGGGGCGGCATCGCCTCCCTGCAGCTGGCCTTGCCCGTGCTGTGGACGGCCGCCCGCCGGCGCGGCGCCAGCCTGAACGACCTGGCCCGGTGGCTCAGCGAAAACCCCGCAAAGCTCGCCGGCCAAAGCCAGCGGAAAGGGCGCATTGCCGTGGGCTACGACGCCGACCTGATTGTGGTGGACACCGAAAAGTCCTTCCGGGTGACCGAGGACCTGATTCAGCACAAACACAAGGTGTCGCCTTACATTTGCCAGGACTTGTGGGGCGTGGTCGAGCAGACGTTTTTGGGCGGCCAGCCGGTGTACGCGCGCCCCGACTTTACCCGCCTCAACCAAGGAAAAATCTTAACCCGGTAGTTGAATGCAGCACGAATACCTAGCGCGCGCCGAGCGCATCATGCAGCGCATTCAGCAGCTGGCGGCCATCAGCGAAGACCCGGGCGGGGTGGTGACGCGCACTTTCGGCACGCCCGCGTTTTTGGAAGGCCGGGCGTTGGTGCGAAGCTGGCTGGAAGCCGCCGGCCTGCCCACCCGCGTCGACGGCATTGGCAACCTGCGCGCCCGGCTGGAAAGCCCGGCGCCCGGCGCGAAAACCTTCGTGCTCGCCTCGCACATCGACACGGTGGTGAACGCCGGCAAATTCGACGGCCCTTTGGGTGTGCTCATGGGGCTCGACTTGCTGGAGCAACTCATTGCGCAGAAGGCGGAGCTGCCTTTCCACCTCGAATTGATTGCCTTCAGCGACGAAGAAGGCGTGCGGTTTCACACCACTTACCTGGGCAGTAAAGTCGTGGCCGGCGCCTTCGACCCGGACTTGCTGCTTCGGTCCGACGCGGGCGGCGTCACGCTGGCCGGGGCTTTGGAAACGATGGGAGCCGACGCCGCCCAAATCAGGACCGACGCGATTCCGGCCGCTGATTGGCTGGGATACTTCGAAATGCACATCGAGCAGGGCCCGGTGCTCTGGGAGCGGCAGGTTCCCGTGGCCTTGGTGACGGCCATCGCCGGCCAGCAGCGCGTGGAGTTGACGTTCAAGGGCATGGCGGGCCACGCCGGCACCGTGCCCATGGCCATGCGCCAGGACGCGCTGTGCGCCGCCGCCGAATTTGTGCTCACCGCCGAGCAGTTTGCCCAGGCGCACGGCCGCGGCCTGGTGGCCACCGTGGGCAAGCTGGCCGTGAGCCAGTCGGCCAGCAACGTCATTCCCGGCGAGGTGACTTGCAGCCTTGACCTGCGCAGCCCCAGCCAGGCCCAGCTGGCCGATGCCTACCGGGCCCTGCAGGGCTACGCCGAAGGCCTGGCCTTGCAGCGCGACGTGGCGCTGCGCTGGCACCCGATTCAGCACACCGCCCCCGTGGCTTGCGACGCGGCCCTGAACGAGTTGCTGCGCCAAGCCGTGGCCGAGAGCGGCCACGAAACCATTGCCCTGGTGAGTGGCGCCGGCCACGACGCCGTGCCCATCTCGGCCGTGGCGCCGGCCACCATGATGTTCATCCGCTGCTACAAGGGCATCAGCCACAACCCGCTGGAGGACGTGGAACTGCCCGACCTGGCCGCCGCCATTGACGTGGCCGACCGTTTTCTGATGAAATTGAAAATGAATAATGAGAGATAATTGAGAGATAAACCACGCTCACGCTACGGTCATGTCGAGCGCCGCGGAGACATCCCGCGTGCCGCCACTAACTCAATCGTGAAGCCGGTTTGATTACTGCCCCGAGCGAAATGTCTCGGCGGCGCCCGACATGACCGTAGCTTATTTTTCATCCTTCATCCTTCATCCTTCATTCAAACAAATGGAAATGTCTGCCCTGACCCGCTCGGTCGTGAAGCGTAACCACGCCATCATTGCCCCCGACGGCTACATCAACAGCAACGTGCCCGGCTGGACCGACTGTACCGTGAACGTCATCATCAACGAGCAAATGGGCGCCCGCCTGTGCCAAACGCTCATCACCCTCACCGACGCCGGCCGCTTGGTGGGCGAAACGCAGGCTTCGCAGCTATTTTTCTACGTGGTGCGCGGCCGGGTGCAGGTAGCAGTGGGCGGCGAAACGCGCACGCTGGCCGTGGGACAGTACGTGTACATTCCGGTGGGGCAGGGCTACGAATTCACCGGCCCGGAAGCCGGCACCCAACTGCTCACCTTTCACAAAGCGTATGAGCCGCTGGCGGGCCATGCTACGCCCGGCGTGTTCTTCGGCGAGCGGGACTACAGCAAAGCGCCCGTGTACATGAACGATGAGGCCCTGCGCATCCAGGAGTTGCTGCCGAATGAGCCGGGGTTCGACATGGCCGTGAACATCTTCACCTACGGCCTCGGCGGCAACCTGCCCATGGTGGAAACCCACATCATGGAGCACGGCCTCATGTACCTCGAAGGCCAGGCCATCTACATGCTCGACCAGTGCTGGTACCCCGTCAAAAAAGGCGACTCCATCTGGATGGCGCCATACTGCCAGCAGTGGGCCACCGCTATGGGCCAGGAGCCGTCGGTGTACATCTACTACAAGAACGTGAACCGGTTTCCGACGGTGATGTAATTAAACTACCGCTTATCAATAGTC